>NZ_JACJUP010000761.1:0-3505 GCF_014748295.1 Planktothrix sp. FACHB-1355
CTTTGGCTGGAGTAATCCAGTCGCAAGCAAGCTGAGTCTATGAATGAAGAATCCCCGTCCCTTTAGGGCTCTTGAGTGTCAATAAAGCATCCATATATTGATGGGAAACTTCTACATTTTGCAATGCGGCTTTGAACAAATTTTTGCAAAGCAGTGCCAGCCAAAAACGCGAAGCAATAAGTTGAGCCACATAAAATGCCTCTAGCTCGATTTCTCCGGTAATATTTGTGTTACTGCCTGTGACAACGTGCCAGATATCGTGAGTTTCAGTTATATGCCACATCAAAAAAGAGCGATCGTCATTAGGTATATTGCTCGTTATAAATTATCCAAATTGATTTTAACTGAATTATTGGCGCTGCCAAATTTGAATCGTACCGTCTACACTCCCAGCCACAAGCATTTGACCGTTGGGACTGATGGCTGCGGATATGAGAGAACTAGCTGAATCTCCCCGAAGACTGCACAGATCGAAACCTGTTTCTAAATGCCAAATCTTGAGCGTACCATCTGCGCTGCTGCTGATGATATTTTCACCATCGGGACTGAAAATCACAGATGTAACTGCACCTGTATGACCGATGAGAGTGGAGATGCGATCGCGAGTGCCCAAATCCCATAATTTGATTGTTCGATCGGTACTGGCGCTGGCGAACAGAAGCCCATTGGGATGAAAAGCGATCGCGCCAATTGCACCTATATCCCCGCTCAAAGTGTGCAACAGCTGTCTGGTGTTCCAATGCCAAAATTTGATGTTTCCGTCCGCACCACCACTAGCAAGCAACTGTCCGTCCGGACTGAACGCGATCGCACTCACGGCTCCTAAATGACCTGTGAGAGTGTATATCTGTTTTCCCGTTGCCAAAGACATTACTTTGATCGTCTGGTCAAAACTGCCGCTAGCAAGGGTTTTGCCATCAGGTGCGATCGCCACAGAACGCACCGATCCGGAATGTTCCCTGAAAGTATCTATCCCTACTCCTGTTTCCGCATCCCATAACTTAACGGTAAGATCCGATCCGCCACTGGCAATAATTTCAGCTTTTTGATTGTGGGTATTCGTCGTATAAGAAGCGTAAGCAATGCTATAAACTACACCTGCTTTTTCCGAAATTATCCGGATTAATTCCCCAGTGTGCAAGTTCCAAATTTTAATTCTGCCATCAAAACTGGCACTGGCTATTTTTTCCCCATCCGAACTTATCGCCACAGCAGCTACCCAGTCCGTATGTGCTGTTAAAGTTTGCACACAACTCCAAATTTGTGGATCGGGTTGATTGATAAGTGCCGATATCGGTTGAGAAGGTTCGCTCTTGTTTTGCGCGGGCGGAATATTTTCTTCATCGGAAGTTTTGCCACCCTGGCTTTCTTCCTTAATTTGTTGTGCCAGTTGAAGAGCTAAGATTTCCTGCTTTAGTTCGTCCAGTTGGTTTTGCAACCAATAACAATCACTTTCCCAGCTTTGCGATCGCTCGCTTGTTCCTGCTAACTCTGTTTGGTTTTCCTGTTGAATATTTAAAATTTCCTCTTTTAGCTGATTGATTTGGTTTTGCAGTTCCAAATTACTGCTAGCTTCTGGAGATGTTTTTTCCTGTCGAATCGCTAAGATTTGTTGTTTTAGCTGGTTAACTTGATTTGGCAGTTCTAAATAAGCGCTGGCGTCTGGAGATGATTTGGCCAAAATCCGCGATATTTGTTGTTTTAGCTCATCGAGTTGACTTTGCACTTCCAAATAAGCGCTAGCTTCTGGAGATGTTTTTTCCTGTCGAATCGCCAAGATTTCTTGTTTTAGCTCATCGAGTTGACTTTGCACTTCCAAATAAGCGCTAGCTTCTGGAGATGATTTCTGCTGTCGAATCGCCAAGATTTCTTGTTTTAGCTCATCGAGTTGACTTTGCAGCCTATAAGACTCGTTTTCCGAAGTTAACCTTTCTTGCCTAGTTTGTTTTTCCAGTTGAGGTTCTTGTACTTGCGCTTTTAGTTCATCGAGCAGATTGGAAATAGCCGAGATGCTTTGAGAAAATTTTTCGATCGCCTGTTCTAAATTCTCTACCCTTGTGGAAAGCGAAGAATTGTTGAGGTATTGCACAACACTTCTCAGAGAGTCCTGCAAACTGGCATACTGTTCCCGCAGATCGGCGACATCTCGATAGATGGGATTGAGGTTAGTCCTTACAGATGAAGCCACAACCTGTTGCAATCGATCGGACTGCAAGGGAAGCAATTCTGGCGAAGAAGGTAAAGAACCAACTGAGGCGTAAAAAGATTCGATATCCCCGGCAATTTGTCGCTGAAAGCGGCTAATCGCAGCACTGGTACTCTGTTTGGTTTGGATCTCAGAGCGACGGCGAACGATCGAGTTCAGGATCGCCAAAACCGATAGCGGTATAGCCACGTAGACGATCTGTCCGCCGATCGCAGCTACGATTGTCCCAGCCACCGAGCCAGCCAGGAAAACATATTCCGCAATTTCTAACCGACGATAGTTGTTAACCATTCAACAGCTGTAACTCGTCCTTCCATCTGAATGATATCAGCCTCAGCACAGAGGTATCTTTACGAAGAGCAAGTTTTCCAATTCGATCGCACCAGCTACACCAAACTCGTCAAATCAGTAGCTGATATTTTTCCTGAGCCAATTTGTAAAGCGGACGCCACACTAAACGATTGGTCAGCACCACCAGCACAGACATTACCGTTGTAGCTGCTAGAAGTAAAGGAAAATTGCCCGTTGCGGTAGCTTGAGAAATTGTTTCCCCTAAGCCGATCGTCGTGACGACCTGACCCCGAAAATGTACATATTCGCTGACAATACTGGCATTCCACGCCCCACCCACAGCTGTAATAATGCCGGTAATCAGATAGGGAAAAATTCCTGGCAGAATTAAAGTGCGCCAGCGTTCCAGAATCGAAAGTTTGTACACAAACGCCGCTTCAAACAATTCTGCTGGGATAGCCTGAGCGCCAGCAATCACATTGAAAAGGATATACCACATGGTTCCCAACATCATGAGGGCGATCGAGCCGATTTGCAAACCGCCGCCTACATGGATAAGCGCCAGTAACAAAACTGGAAATAAAGCAGTTGCGGGTACTGAAGCCGCAATTTGCACAAGCGGTTGCAAGATTTGAGCGAGTCGGGGATTGCGTCCGATCGCTACTCCCACCGGCACAGTCCATACTAAAGATAAGGCTAAGGCGCAAATCACGCGCAAGGCAGTCAATACAGCGCCGACTATTACCTTTTGCCAATCAGCCAAAGTTAATACTCGCAGCAATAAAACTGCTTCCCAAGTTCCCCACAGGACGATTATGGCTGCACCGCTGACAAAAAGCCAATTCAGCCAACGGATCGGAGCGAAGCGACCGGGCGGATTTGCGGGTAAGTTGCTGACTGGAAATGCTCTCACCAAACCGCGATCGACTGCTGACTGCAATGGTTGCCAAAATCTTTCCGATATTATCCGCAAAGTTGGAGAACGACGCAGAAAGTCTAACACCGCCG
>NZ_JACJUP010000762.1:0-3518 GCF_014748295.1 Planktothrix sp. FACHB-1355
GAAGGAAGAGTTGTACTCGATGGACAAGAGTACATAATTCCGGTTTTGGCTGGGGACGGAATTCCCGAATCTCTACTGGGTTTGCAGTGGTTGAAAATGCTGCCGTTGACGGTGAATTATGGAGCAGGAGTGCTGACGCTGGGGTAAAAAGGAAAATGCGATTTTCAGACATAAGTTAGCGTCCGAATACCCAAATTTTCCATCACCGCAGTTAGCGAAGTGCCTCGAAGACGCGCCAACTCAGCTAAATATTCTATGCGTTCCGCTTGCAGTTTTTCTATCTGTTCGGTTAAATCTAATAACTCTTTATACTCGTCTGGCGTCAGAGTTTCTGCCTCTCTTTTGGCAATGAATTCATCATAGCGCTTTTGAGTATCTGAGGTAATACCTTGATTAATTTTTAACAACAGTTCTGCTTCAGTTTGGGGCAACTTATTGGCTTTGCGTTGCGCCTGTAGTGCGATAACTTGAGATACAAATATCTCTAAGTCCGGCTGGCTTAACTGCTCGACGGCTTTTAGTAAATCTTCTGAAGAAAGTTGTATTTCTACTTTAACTGTTGACATTTTCGGTGTCTCACCAGCTAACCTATCGATATTATAGCAAAAGTCAAAAGTCAAAAGTCAAAATTGAAATGCTTGCTGTGAATTGGTTCTGGCGTTTTAGGATGCCCTAACTGCCCTGGCGGTTGCTATATATCAGCCAAGGCATGATTTTGAGCTTTTGAAAGGCAAAAAATATGCGATCGCGCTCAATTTATCTTATAAATAAACACAGATCCTTTGCGTGAATATTTTTTGGTTGCTCGTAGCATTGCGAAAGGTTTACTCGATCGGATAAGTGACAAAAATATCTCTCCTCAACTGTACTTCGATCGGATCGTTCGGATCGTAACGCGATCCGCTGCTACCAAATGGCAGAAAAGAAGGAAGTTCTGTTGCTTCGCTGCACAAGGGAACGAACAAATCGTAAAAAAATGACTCTGCCACAGAAGGTACTTTTCCCAGTCGAACGTTCATTGCTTGCGCGATCGCTTCAGCTCTATTCCTGGCATCTTTCACTGCTGCTTGGTAAGCCGATCGCACTAAAGGCTGACAGTCTTTCATCGCGTAACGCACATTCACGCTTTTGACAACAATTTTGCCATTCTGGCGAGCGGCTTCGTTAACTACTGTCACAATTTGTTGCAAGCGATCGCGAGTCGGTTTGTCCAGCTTCACCACTACTTTCGCACTGCCTTCGCTACCTGGCAATGGAAAAGGAAATGAACTGGAACTGCTGGGAGTGACAATTACTTCAATGGCGTTAGCGGGAACGCCACTGGCAACTAAAGCATCAACTATCGGTTTGAAGCTTTCTTTTGTGAGTGGTGCTACTGTTGGTTGAAATTGAGATTGAAAAGGAGAATTTTGCTTCGATCGTTGCGTGACCGATTGTGTTTGCGATGGAGAAGATGGTGACTCAGAGGGGATATTGTTACTGAAAAGAAATTCCATCCGCGCCGTGTCCGCTGGCAAACTCACCTGTCCTTGACCCAAAACCATGATGGCGTGTCGATCGCTTACAGGGGGAAAAAACATCTGTGCGACGCGGGTATCGCTTTTTACAGTGTTAGCCTTTGCTATTTTGGGTATTGTTGCCTCAAGTCCGATCGCGATCGCAGCGCAAACCAACGTGCAGATGCCGATTTTTCTCATGCCTTGGAAATCTCCTTTGCAGTTATGACACTAGCAACTACTTAGTTCGCCCTCAATTTCACGATACCGTAGACTTCAAACAAAGTAAAGCTTTGTGACCAAAAAAAAGGGGTTTCAAGCCTCCCCCTTCAAGGGGAATCATCAAAAAATTTTTCCGAATTTCAAGCTCCGTCCGATCGTTGTCCAGCAAATCCAAAATCCAAAATCCAAAATCGTCTGGCAAAAGCGATCGCACACTCCCCACCTCCAGTTATTACAGCGGTATTTCGATTGCAAACTCCGTCCCTTTTCCAGGAGAAGAAACACAACGCAACTCTCCAGAATGACGCTCTACCACAATTTGATAGCTGATCGAAAGTCCCAGTCCAGTTCCTTTGCCCACAGCTTTAGTTGTAAAGAACGGGTCAAATAATCGTTTTTTTACTGACTCTGGAATTCCCGCACCATTGTCCGATATCTTGATGATTACTCGCGATGAATTTTTTAGCTCTGTGGCGATCGTAATTTTACCGGGATTGGCTTTGATCGATTCCTTACTTCTGCCTTGATAGGTTTCTTCAATTGCATCAATGGCATTAGTCAGCAAATTCATAAACACTTGGTTCAATTGTCCGGCATAGCACTCGGCTAACGGCAAATTGCCATAATTTTTAATCACTTGAATAGCTGGATGTCCCGACTTTTCAGAGAGACGATGTTCCAGCAATCTGAGGGTGCTGTCTAAGCCTTCGTGAAGATCGATCGCTTTCTTCTCAGCTTCGTCAAGTCGGGAAAATGTTCGCAGCGATCGCACAATTTCCTGAATGCGCGTTGCTCCTATTTTCATAGAACCGAGCAGTTTCGGCAAATCTAATTTTAAGAAATCTAAATCGATATCTTCTTCAAATTCTGTAATAGCATTGGCTGGCTGGGGGTAATGTTGAGCATAAAGTTCGACTAGGGATAGCAAATCGGAAATATATCTAGAGGCGTGATCGATATTCCCATAGATAAAGCTAACGGGATTGTTAATTTCATGGGCAATCCCCGCTACCATTTGTCCCAAAGAAGACATTTTTTCGCTTTGAATTAGTTGCAGTTGGGCGCTTTTCAATTCAAACAAAGCTGCTTCTAAAAGCCTCGCTTTTTCTTGCGCTACCAAGGCTGTTTGTGTAGCTTGGTTGTAGAGTTCGGCTTGCGAAATAGCGATCGCTAACTGATTGCACACAGCTTGCAAAAATTCGACTTCCGCATCAGTCCAGGGACGCACACCCGTAGAATGATAACATCCGATCGTACCAATTTCGCCGCTATTGGTCATAATCGGTATAGCGATTACAGAAGTATAACCAGAAGACATACAAGCTTGCTGCAATTCTGGATCTCCACAAGTTGCCACTTCGTTCACTCGTATGATTTTCCCTTCGATCAGTCTTTGTGTAATCGAACCATATGCTTGTGTGGGGTAAATGCCTATAAGGCTGGCAATGTGCGGTTTTTTAGCTTCATGCACTACCTCCCATACCTCCCCGTCTTCTTCCCTGCTGGTGGGGAGGGTAGAACAGCAAGGATGATACCAAGAAAACGCACACGAATCCACATTAAATAAATTTTGAAGCGAACTAACAACTGTTGCCAAAATTTTGTCTAAATCAAAAGAAGTGCGAATTTGAGTCACCAACTGATTGAGCAGTTTTTCCCTAGCCACTTTTTCTTTCAAGGCAGCTTCGGCGCGTTTGAGAGCGGTAATTTCTACAGCAACTATCCCCAAACCTACTGGGCGACGATCCTCTCCCGGAAGTGGAAAAAAAGAAGCGATCCAATGCCTGAAAATACCCGCTT
>NZ_JACJUP010000763.1:0-3472 GCF_014748295.1 Planktothrix sp. FACHB-1355
TCTAGAAAAAATCAGCCCCAAATTCGCATAAGCTTCGGCAAACTCAGGCTGAATGCGAATTGCTTCGCGCCACTGCGCGATCGCACCATCTCGATCGCCTTGCTGTGCCAGTACATTTCCTAAGTTATAGTAAGCTTTGGCATAAGTAGGATTAATTTGAATTGCTTGTTTGTATTGCGCTTGTGCATCTGGTAGTTCGCCTTGCTGTGCCAGTGCATTGCCTAAGTTATAGTATGCTTCTGCCAGATTTGGTTGAAGTAAAATAGCTTCCCGATAGGCAGAGATCGCTTCTGGGTGTTTTCCCAACGCTGCCAAAGCTGCCCCCAAGTTTAGGTGGGCAAAGGCTAAGCTGGGATTGAGGCGGATCGCTTCTTCGTATTTCGCGATCGCTTCTTCCAATTTACCTTGCTGTTGCAGCGTCACTCCCTCGTTATAAAGAGTCTCTGCTTGCTTAAGCTGTTCGGAGGGTTTTTCGGCAGGGCTAGTGTTGTGATTGTTCTCGACACCGATCGAAACAGAAGCAAGAGATCTGCCACTATTGCCCAAATCTTGCACAGGTAGGGCAAAAACGGGCGAACTCAGTCCAATTCCAGCCATAGTAGCAAGCAGCAGATGAATCGACGAATAATGTTTTCTAGGCATAGGCATTTATTGAAGATATCTTTCCGGAATCCTACCTTAGTTTTCCCAAAATGAAACGGCTGGAAACTTTAGTAAATCTAATATTTCTCGGCTAAGAGTTCTAGTAGTACCAATCCTTTCTGGATAGCCGAGACTGCCGCTTGAGTTAGATCGCGCACTTCTAGCTTTTTTGAAGTTCCCCACCCACAAGGGGATGGGGATTCAAGGTTTCAGCGAATCAACTTGTCTAATTGAGTTTCCCCAATTAGATAGAGGTTGTTTTCTCCCCAAGCGTTAATTTCGGTTCTTCCCACCGTATTTGGCAATACTATGCCAAGCATTTCTAAGCATTTGGCTAAGATGTTTAGTGCCGCATTACGATCCCGATTTAGCACCAGTCCACACAAGCATTTATGTGTTCTGGTGCTAAGTGTTTTTCGGACTTCTTCGCCACAATTAGAACAATTAATGGAAGTGTATTGTGGTGCAACTGCTACACAAACAATTCCATGAATCTTAGCGTAATAATCAACCCAGTTAGTGAATATTCCCCAACTGGCATCATTAATTGATTTGGCAAGACAATGATTTTTTACCAAGTTTTTTATTTGCAGATCTTCGTAGACAATCAAATCGTGAGATTGAACTAACGCACTGGCGAGTTTAATAAGCCAGTCTTTACGCTGTCTACTTATTCGCAAATGTTGCTTGGCTAATCGCTGTCTTGCCTTTTCTCGATTTTTACCGCCTTTGGCTTTTTTAGAAAGCCGTTTTTGTAAACGTTTAAGGCGTTTTTCAGACTTTCTTAAGTAACGAGGATTGTTGATTTGATTGCATTGGGCATCCGTATAAAAATGTTCTAGACCTAAATCAATTCCTGTTACTTTCCCCGTGAAGTCATGCTTAACTTTTCTTTCTGCATCTATGCACAGTTGAGCATAATATCCATCGGAACGTTTAACAATTCTGACTCGCTTGATTTGTTCAATTGAGTATAAATGTAGATCGTAACCTCCGCGCAATCTAAATGTTCCCGCCTTAAATCTATCTTTGAAAGTGATGGCTTTTCTGTCCTCCGACAACTTCCACCCGCTCACTTTATATTCAACTGAACGGACATTCTTTTTGAAGCGAGGGAATCCTTTTTTACCAGGAATTTGCTTTTTACAATTATCATAAAACCGCTTGATGCTTGCCCATGCTCTTTCGGCACTAGCTTGTCTAGCACTAGAGTTAAGCTTCTTGCACCAAGCAAATTGTTTCGCCAAATCCTTGGTTAAAGCAGATAAGTCATATTGTCCAACACCAGCATTATCCATCCAGTATCGAATGCAGTAATTACGAATAAACTGAGCAGTCCTTATTGCCTCATCTAAGGCTTTGAACTGCTCAGTTTTTCCATATAATTTTGCTTCGAGGGTTAGCATGGTGTGATTAACTTATTTATGGTACTCATATTACCACAAAAAGACAAATGTTGCTCCGCTTTGTTTGTTGGTTGCGTTTTCATCCCCACCCACGAGGGGATGGGGCTTTCAACGCAACATCGCAGTAAAAAAAAACCCTTTTTGCTTTTGAGTCGTTAAAAGCTTGGTATAGAAGGTTTTGACGAAATTTATCCCCTCAATTATAACCGGGTTATTTACCGGGTTTTGGTATCGGGTTTGGTGGGGAGGATGCCAATTACTTGTGCTTGCGTCGAATCACACCCAGTAATGAACCAACTAAGCCTAAACCAAGCAGGGTTGTTGGTTCCGGAACTTTAGCAACTGTCTCGCCACCACCAGTACCGCCACCGACATCTGTACCACCACCAGTACCACCGCCTGTACTGCCACCGACATCTGTACCGCCACCAGTACCGCCGCCTGTACCGCCGCCAACATCTGTACCGCCACCAGTACCGCCGGAAGGCATATCGGGTAAAGTGCCATTAAATAAGTAGTTGTGAGACTCGCCATTTCCTGTTAAAGAAGCAGCGATAACGTTACCGTTAATTTGACCGTTGGTGAAGTTGAAAGCAGCAAGAGGTGCAAGAATGCTACCTTGAATGCCAATGCCGGTAGCACTTAGATTAGTGGCTTCATAAAAGTTGTAAAGAACTTTTTGCCTTTGAGCGTTTTCTGGGCTGCCGTTAATGTTAAAACCAAAGTATTGCATCTTAGCAGCATCACCACTGACGTTGACTACCACCGTAGAACCATTGGCGACGTTAATGTTGAAGCTATTAGCATTAGCCAAATCAGATGCTGATAGATTAAAAATGTTGAGGTTTGAATCCAATCCCGTTAAGGTAATTCCGCCATAGGCAATATTTTTAGTTCCGTTGGCAGTTAAACCTCCTAAATAAGAGGATAAGCCGATGAGATAATCTCCGGCAGCATTAAAGTCTAGAGGATTGCCCTGACTCAGTGTACCGCTGGGAAACCCTACTCCCGATACGTTAGCTGTGCCACCGTAGACGGCGTTACCGTGGTAAACTTGGCCGTTGTTCAGATTCAAATTACCGCCTGTTACCAGTACGTTGCCGCTATTGCTACCCAGGTGAGATCCCACGCCAAAGCCGCCTGTGAAAGTGGCGTTACCGCCAACAGCCAGTTTACCTTCTACGTCGGTACTCCATTGGTTGAAGTTGCCCAAGGTGAAGACATTGTAATCGGAGACTGGGCCCAGACTGGCTGCATAAGCTTGAGTCGAAATGCCTAATGCTAAGCTGGCTGCGATCGGAACTATTAGCTGTATTTGATTAGAAATTTTCCTCAGTTGCATAATATACCTACAAACTTAAGCGTTTAGTTTATGGTAACCGGGCAACACATTGATGAAAATACATGATGGCGAAACATCATTC
>NZ_JACJUP010000764.1:0-3464 GCF_014748295.1 Planktothrix sp. FACHB-1355
GAGGTGTAATCCCGTGCATTCGGTTGTATGCTATTTGAATGTTGCGCCGACGTTCCGTTTCGTCAATTGCTTTAATCATGCTATCTGTCAGATTATCTGCATACAAAATAGCTTGACCTTGGACGTGACGCGCCGCACGACCGATCGTTTGAATTAAAGAACGTTCTGCACGCAAAAATCCTTCTTTGTCGGCATCCAAAATCGCCACCAAAGAAACCTCTGGCAAATCCAAACCTTCCCGCAACAAGTTAACTCCAATCAGCACATCAAAACTGCCCGATCGCAAATCTTGCAAAATCTCAATCCGCTCGATCGATTGAATCTCCGAATGTAAATATCTTACCCGAATACCTCGGTCTTGCAAATACTCCGTTAAATCCTCCGCCATCCGTTTGGTTAAAGTTGTAATCAGCACCCGTTCCTGTCGCTTTACCCTATCTTTAATCTCACCCAACAAATCATCAACTTGTCCCTCTGTCGGACGTACAAAAATTTCTGGGTCTACCACACCAGTCGGTCGAATCACTTGTTCCACAACTCGATCTGCCGATATTTCTATTTCCCAGTTACCCGGTGTGGCGGAAACGAATATGCACTGATTGACCTTCGTCCAGAATTCCTCTGCTTTCAAAGGACGATTATCTGCCGCACTGGGAAGGCGAAAACCATGCTCGATCAGCACTTTTTTGCGAGCTTGGTCGCCATTATACATCCCTCGGATTTGCGGAACGGTGACGTGAGATTCATCAATCACCAAAAGCCAATCTTTCGGGAAATAATCAATCAAACATTCTGGCGGTTCTCCCGCATGACGACCTGCCAAATGACGAGAATAATTTTCTACCCCATTGCAATAACCGACTTCCCGCAACATTTCCAAATCGTACCGCGTGCGCTGATCTAACCTTTGCGCTTCCAGCAGTTTACCATCTTTTTGTAATTCTGCCAACCGCTCTTTTAGTTCCTGCTGAATATCATTGCAAGCAGCTTCCAATTTTTCGTCTGGCGTGACAAAGTGACGCGCTGGATAAATATTTATCGCATCCAAACTCTGAATAATTTCTCCCGTTACAGGGTCAACGTAGCGGATAGCATCAATTTCATCTCCAAAGAATTCTACGCGCACAATTCTATCTTCATAAGCGGGGCCAATTTCCAACACATCGCCGCGTAACCGAAACTTTCCTCGACCAATTTCTGTATTGTTGCGGTTGTATTGGACAATAGCTAAATCGCGCAATATTTGCCGCTGATTGACTTCTTTTCCCACTTGCAAAGGAATCGCCGCTTTCAGATATTCCGAGGGAATACCCAATCCGTAAATGCAGCTGATAGAAGCAACTACAATGACATCGCGACGCTCGAACAGCGATCGAGTCGCCGAGTGTCGCAGCATATCAATTTCATCGTTAATTGCCGCTGTTTTTTCGATGTAAGTATCGGTGACTGGCAGATATGCTTCCGGTTGATAGTAATCGTAATAACTGACAAAGTATTCAACGGCATTATTGGGAAAAAACTCCCGCAACTCGTTACACAACTGCGCGGCTAAAGTTTTGTTGTGTGCCAAAACTAAAGTAGGTTTGCCCACTTTTTCAATTACCGCACCAACGGTAAATGTTTTTCCCGTTCCCGTTGCACCTAGCAGAGTTTGGCAGCGATGACCTGCTTGGATGTGTTCGACCAGGCGATCGATCGCTTGCGGTTGGTCGCCCGTCGGCTTAAACGGCGCTTGCAGACTAAATTGCCCCATAACCATTCTTCAAAGATACCTTAATTATGATAACGAAATCTAGAATTAGTCGTTTGATTGCCAACTTCAGGAAGATTTTTTTGTGATTCTAAAACCAACTGGTTTAAATCAAGTTTTACACTGCTTTTGAAAACAAAACCTACTTTTATATGATAACATTTATTCCCCGATTTTATCATCCAGTATGTCTTAGAGCATAGGCCGCTGGGCTCAAGCTACAAGCCCAACAATGTACCTTGTGGGAGAAGCTTAAAGGTAAAAATTGTTAATAAAGTGAATATGTATTGAACAGAACAGTTTACCTTTACAGTTGACTGTTGAAAATCGCATAAAAAGGAGAAACAAAATGAACTTAGAAGAAAGAGCCAAAGCAACCGCTAAAAACATTGAAGGCAAAGCTCAAGAAGCATTGGGAAACGTCACTGGCGATCCCGAAGATCGGGCTGAAGGAAAAATGAAACAAGCTGAATCGGAAGCGCGGCACACCAAAGAAGATATCAAAGACAAGGCCAAGGAAATAGTCGATCGCGCCTAAACCTTTGTCAGGTTAAGGTCTAGGTAACTCAACAGTTGTCTAGACCTTTTGAAATGATTTAACCGACGCACCAATAAAGAGATATTCGGTTAACCAACCATCTGTCGTGTTGCAGGAGATTGACGTGATTTTCATACAGCAAAGCCGCAAAATTTTGACAGCCTTAGTTCTAGTTTTAGTCTTGACAGTGACTACCGCCTGTGGCGGAGTTTCTCAAGCTACTCAAAGACCGCAACTGCCTGTCGCTAGTAGCCAAACTTATACTCAACTAGAACGCGGTAGTACCTCGGCAGGTCAGAAGTTTGGCGATTGGGTAGTTCAAACAGCGAAGGGAATCATCCAGGACGCTTACGTGCGGGATAACAACAAATTGGGTGTTGTAATTTCGCAGCAAGTAAAGCCAAATGAAGTGCAAAATTTAGCGCGATCGCTCCTGCAAGGTTTCCATAAAAACTTCCCCAATCAAGATGTGTCTGTTCTGATGTATGCGCCTGATAAAAAACTGATTTTGACGGCTCGATACGACGAGCAATCGAAACAGATTCAGTATCAATAAACTTGACAGCAAGTGCAATTTTTAGGAAACAGGAGATAAACAAATGCCTAGCAGCGAAGAATACAAACGGCAAATCATGAACGATTTGGCTAGCGGTAACGCCGAATCCATGAATGACGTGCCAGTTGACCCCTCCAGAGAATACGATAACTTTGATGATTTTGCACAGCGTTCTACCGTAGACGAACGTCGTCAAATGTTCGGTCGCAACCTGCATCCCGATCGCATTCCTCCCAGCGAAATGGAACCGGAACTCAAAAGTGCGATCGCCAAAATTCAGCCAAACGAACGCGATGACGTTGCGCGTGAATTCTTCAAGCGCTTGAAGGAACGCGGATTGAACGATCGCCAGCTAGAGCAGCAGTTGGGACTCTCTACCCACCACCCCAGCCGTATGAGCGCTGACGATGTGAGCAAACTGGCTTCCTACACCTATCACTCTCACCCAGACATCTTCCAAGACGTTCTGGCTGAAAAACCCGCCATTATGAAGTTTCTCAGCAATCCCCTCGTTGCAGCTGTTGTCGGTATCATGGCTGCCAAGTGGCTCAGCGGTCGTCGCTCCTAAAAATTATTATTCCCATTGCAAGTTTGTGACAAAGGGATCGATCTGGTACTCC
>NZ_JACJUP010000765.1:0-3505 GCF_014748295.1 Planktothrix sp. FACHB-1355
ATTTGGAAGCAATTCGCATTAAATCTGCAAGGCTTGTCAGAGAATGATTGCATTTTAGTAGGGCAGAGTTTTAATGAATTAGAAATGTTGCCCGGTTTAATAGAAGCTAAAAATGGCACTTCCCTATTTGCAGTATATCTGGCTAAATTAATACTGTTTTATTTATTTAAAGATGTCGATCGCGCTTTAGAAAACGCCGATTTAGCCGCGAAATACTTAGAATCCGCTGGCGGGATGATGCTGCCTGCGGAACACAATTTTTACTATTCTCTAGCTCTTCTAGCTCGGTATCGGGATGCTTCTACAAGCGAGCAAAAGCAATATCTAAAAAAGGTGCGATCGCAGCAAAATAAAATGAAAAAATGGGCGGTTAGCGCACCCTATAACTTCGAGCATAAGTATCTGCTAGTGGAAGCTGAGAAAGCGCGAGTTTTGGGTAAAGAAGCGAAAGCGACTGATTGTTACGAACGAGCGATCGCACTTGCCAAAAAACACGGCTACATCCAAGAAGAAGCACTCGCAAACGAACTAGCCGCAGAGTTTAACTTTTTGCTTGGCAAAGAGAAGATCGCTCACACTTATTTGACGGAAGCATATTATGGCTATATTCGTTGGGGAGCGAAGAGCAAAGTCAAACATTTATCAGAAAGATATCCGGAATTTTTCGCTCGCCTACTTGCCAGGGAAACACCTAGTATAGAAGTTACGGGGACAGCAACCGTTACCACAGGAGGAAGTTCGGCGGAACTGGATTTGGTTTCGGTGATGAAAGCATCGCAAGCTATTTCCTCGGAAATTGTTCTCGACCATTTGCTGGATAAGTTGATGCAGATTGCGATCGAAAATGCCGGTGCGAGAAAAGGTTTCTTATTCTTACGTTCTCAAGTCGAATCCAGTCACGAGGAAACCTCGCCTCCTGAAACCGTCTCCCCTCAGAAAAAAAGGGGAAATAAGTTAGTGCTAGTAGCGGAAGGTTGTGTAGAAAAAGATAAAGTGCGAGTGCTACCATCTGTACCCATCGAATCTCGTCCGGATCTGCCTGTAGCAGTAATCAACTATGTGGAAAGAACTGGAGAAACGGTGGTATTAAACAATGCGACTGTTGAGGTAAGATTTGCGAGCGACACTTATATTATCAGAACTCAACCGAAGTCGATTTTATGTATGCCGATTCTCCAGCAAGGTAAACTGCGCGGGATTCTTTATTTGGAAAATAACCTGGCGGTGGGAGCTTTTACCCAACAGCGTTTGGAAATATTAAAGCTATTAGCCGCTCAAGCCTCTATTTCTCTGGAAAACGCCAGTTTTTATGAGGATCTGCAAACTTATTCCTCGCAACTGGAAAAGCAGAATAGGGCTTTGCAAGCATCGGAAATGCGGGAAAGGGAAAAAGCTCTGCAACTCGAGCAATCTTTGCATAAGTTGCAACAGACACAGGCACAACTCGTTCAGACTGAGAAGATATCTAGTTTGGGGCAATTGGTGGCGGGTGTTGCTCATGAAGTGAATAATCCCGTCAGCTTTATTGCTGGCAATCTCCATCACGCTACTGAGTACACTTCGGATTTGATCGAGCATTTATTGCTATATCAAAAGTGTTACCCAAATCCAGGAGTGGAAATTCAAAACCACGCACAAGATATTGAGATGGAATTCCTGCTGAACGATTTACCTTCTTTGCTTCGTTCTATGAAAGTGGGAACCGATCGCATTCGCGAGATTATGCAGTCGTTACGCAATTTTTCGCGAGTTGACGAAGCGGAGAAAAAGCTAGTCGATCTTCACTCTGGGCTTGATAGTACGCTGATGATTCTACATCATCGCCTGAAAGCAAAAGCCGATCGTCCGCCGATAGAAGTGGTTAAAAAGTACAGCAATTTGCCTTCTGTTGAGTGTTATCCAGGGCAGCTAAATCAGGTATTTATGAATATTTTGGCTAATGCGATCGATGCCTTGGAAGAAGCACAGGGGCAACCTCTACCTCTCCCCGTCCGACAGGGAGGGGAGAGAGAAAAGGGAGAGGGACAAGAGAATTCCCCTCTCCCTCTCTCTCCTGCCTTTCCTTCTTTCCCAATCGAAAATCCACAAATTTGGATTGCTACCGAAGTGTTCGATGGCAATAAAGTGGCTGTCAGAATCAAAGACAATGGCCCTGGAATCCGAAAAGAAGTACTGTCTCGGTTGTTTGACCCATTCTTTACTACCAAACCTGTAGGTAAAGGAACTGGCTTGGGGTTATCGATTAGCTACCAAATTGTGGTAGAGAAACACGGCGGTCAGCTGAAGTGCGTTTCGTCACCAGGAGAGGGATGTGAGTTTATCATTGAAATTCCAGTACGGCAGCAATCAAAACAGCAAATCACCCCTAAAAATAGCGAAAAAAAGAGCGAAATGGCTTGATATCGATTTCTTGTGGGTAGGGGCCTTCCCCAATCTGGATACAGTGCCTTTATACAGGCGGGGCTTATGCTCTGCCTGTCAGGGGTGTTGCTTGAGAAGGGTGGATGATACTATTGTATAGTTTTGCTAAGTTAGTGTTGTTTGTTGCATTCCCTAATCGAGATCGATCAGCCGATCCACTTAAAAAAGTTATCTATTATACACTAACGCACGCGACTTGTGAGGCGCTTATGCCAATCAACCTTCAGACTTCAAATTCAGCCCAGATAGCAAATGCTGAAGTATCAGCACTAAGGAAAGTCTTCAAAACAATTAACGCGGACAGCTGTCCGCGATATTTCAATTTTCATATGCACACCATTTACTCGGATGGCAACTTGAAGCCGGAAGAGTTGATCGATCAAGCTCTTGCGATCGGTCTGAAAGGATTTGCCATCACCGATCACCACACTATTGGCGGTTACGAGGTGGCTAAAAGCTGTTTAAATTACAGGAAACAGCAGAGACACCCCGATGACTCTGACTATTCTGTACCTCATTTGTGGATTGGCGTTGAAATTACTTCTCGGCTTCTGGGAACTGAGGTTCACATTCTGGGCTATGGCTTTGACCCAGAACACCCTGGTATGCTGACTTATCTGCTGGGTCAGAGTCCTTTGGATGCTGAGGCTGAAGCAGCTAACGTGATTGCAGCTATTCATCAAGCTGGTGGCTTAGCGGTATTGGCTCACCCAGTTCGCTATCGGCGCTCAGCTGCCGAACTAATTGCAGAAGCGGCTAGGATTGGCATTGATGGCGTCGAAACTTACTACGCCTACGGCAATCCCAACCCTTGGCGTCCCAGCCCGGAGCAAACGCAACAGGTGGAACAGTTAAGTACATCTTATGAATTGTTAAATACCTGCGGCACCGATACTCACGGTCTCAATTTGCTGCTGCGCCTCTAGAAATCGATCGGCACCATTTATTTAGCGGTAAAGAGGCTGGCTTTGCGGTTACTTTACATAACTTAGTTTTGTATCTTTTCACCGCTAAAATGCCGGCATATTCACTTAAATTTTGAGTAAATTACTGGCATTTAGTTTCTCAATTTAGCAGAGCGTTC
>NZ_JACJUP010000766.1:0-3505 GCF_014748295.1 Planktothrix sp. FACHB-1355
ACACCAACTTAATGGCACTGCCATCAAGGATTCGATGAAGCAGGAAGGAAACGTCAAACTCTCTATCAATCAGGCTTTCGAGGTCTGTGAGTAAGTTTGAGTAAGTTTTCCAGAACGGAGAACCTCTGATTGTACTCTTGGAAAAGTTTTCCTAGAGCTACAGATGGTGAAGCTATAATTCGGCAGTTGGAACTGGTATGGCTAAGACGCTAGTCTAGAGAGCCGATGGAAAAGCAATAGTGAGCATTATGAGTACCATTAGACTGTCGAGACATTTTTGGAAAAAAATAGCAGATTTGCGGTTTAGAGGGATCGCAATTAATTTTGCTCAGTTAAAAGTGCTGCGTCGCCTCACCGAACCTTTCGCTCTACAGATAGGTTTAGCTTTTGCCCTTACTATTGCTATGCTGGGAACGCCAGCACGAGCCCTTCAAGTAGAGGTGGCACCAGCCAATCCCAAACTAGGCGATACCTTGGTCGTATTTATACAGCAGAATCCAGAAATTAACAGCACTCCGACTGTAACAGCAGGAGACAAAACTTACCAAACGTTTTTGGTGGGCTCCCGTTTTCGCGCTTTCGTGCCGACAACACCTCTAGAAAAACCTGGTTCTCGGCTGATTCGCGTTACTGCCGGTACGGAGGTACAGAATCTTACAGTACAGGTAGCCTCCCGTTCTTTCCCCACCCAACGCATCCGCTTATCTGGAGGGGGAACAGAACCCACACAGCACGAACTAAACCGCGTCAGCGCGTTTAAAAGACTCGTGACTCCAGAAAAATACTGGAATGGGCCATTTGTAGCCCCAAATCGCGGTAGAATCAGCACCGTTTACGGAGTGCGCCGCTACTACAACGGCGTCTTTGCGAACGACTACTACCATCGCGGAGTAGACTATGCTGGTGGATATGGTTCGCCAGTAGTTGCTCCAGCAGGCGGTCGAGTAGCTTTGGTAGGAAGAGTTTCTGAAGGGTTCCGACTGCACGGCAACACGATCGGCATCGATCACGGTCAAGGTGTAACCAGTATATTTCTGCACCTGAGTCGCATCAACGTCCAGGAAGGAGATTTCGTACAGGCAGGTCAAGTCATTGGTGCGATCGGTTCTACGGGTGCCTCGACCGGTCCTCACTTACACTGGGGATTATACGTAAACGGAGATTCCGTCGATCCAACACCTTGGCGATATCAAGGAATTGAATAAGCTAGTTGTTTGATGAGATATATAAAATGCACTACCTTCAAGATCTTACTAAATTGCACCAAACCACAGTGAGCCAAACAGGAAAAAGCGATAAGGAGCGAGATTTATTGCTAGACTCCTGTAAGAGTTTTCGATCGATTGTCAGGATCGAAACTTCTGGAGCTAAGCGGCATCGGGGCGAGGTGGGATAGTCGAAGGGGTGTCTAAGAACGATAGAGGCGTTTTGACACTCTCCGCGCTAAAAGCGACGGAGATTCTTTAGAAGAAAATCAGACTCCGTAGTTTGATTTTTAACCATACTCCCTGCCATAGCTTTGACCATTTCAACCGTCAAGTATTTATGCAATACAGTGTCACGAATCTAACAGTTAGGCGAGATATTTCTGCATCAAGGCGGTGTCAATTGCCTCTAGACTCTCCGAGTTTCCTCATTGAGCTTACCTATATGTACACGCAGCCCAGAAGTTTTATCCAGTCTAGAATTCAAGGCTGGAACCCCCTAGTTTTATGTCGCTGTCCGAGTTCTGTTTGTCGCTCCCCAATTTGGGTTGATTTCAGACCCCTGACGTTACGGCAAACCTTACGGCGAAGTATCTCACGCGGAAGTGCCTACCGACTGGCTAACGGCGGAGCGATCGGTTCTTTGCTAACAGTAATTATATCAGTTTGTCGGCGGTTAAAACCGCTATTTCGCTTGACTCTCAGCACTGAAATGGCTGTGTTTCCCGCTTCGGAGGCATCGTTATGACTATCGAAAAAATCGTCGAGCAGGCGCTACAAGATGGTTATTTGACACCAGCGATGGAAGCAGAAGTGGCACGCATCTGCGACACTGCCTCCGAGCTTTCCATAGAAGAGTATATGGCCCTGGATCGGTTGATGGGGTCGCTGTTGACCGGTGAAGTAGTCGCGGTACCGCGCAAGCAGTTCATTAACGTGATGGAAGAGTTGGTGCTGACAGAAGCAATCTCAAGAGTGGCGGAAATAGAAGCTACCAGCAATCGTGCCTTGGATGTGGGCGATATAGCCGCTTACGCCCTCAACCGACTGCCTCCTCTGTACGCTACTACAGAAGAAGGTGCCAACTATCAACGTCAGCGTGCTAGGGAAGAACTTCAGGAATTGATTACTCAGCAAGTCCGCGAGGCGATCGTCCGCAACTTGGCCCAACCCCAATTAGATCCTTCCCGGCAAGCGATCGGCAAAAGCAAAGATGTACTCAAGCAGGTAAGCTCCTTACTAGAGGCATATGCTCCCTCATTTGAGCAAAAACCAGAATTCTAGAACAGCAGCCCAGTTATGCGATGGAGTGATAGCCCTTAATTTTTAACCGTTATCGGCGTACCCAAACTCAGCCGATCGTAGAGCGCCTGGATATCGCGATCGCGCATTCGCAAGCAACCGTGGGATACAGGCTGCCCCACGAGTTCTGCTTGATTTGTGCCGTGAAAGCCGATCGTATGGCGTCCGTCCGACCAAAAACCAATCCATCTAGTTCCTAAAGGATTATCGGGCCCAGGCCCTAAAACAGCCCCGGTGATGGGATGTCGCCATACCGGGTATTTTTGCATTTTCAGAACTCGGAAAGAGCCGATCGGCGTTTGCCAGCCTTCCTGACCGACAGCAACCGGATAGCTAACTTGCAACTTATCATTTTCGTAGAGATAGACGCGGCGATCGCTCAAATCCACAACCAAACGCACGCTCTTTGCCAATGCTATACTGTCAGGCCCATACTCAGGTAGCGAAACAAATTTTCGACTCTCATCATCAATAGTTATCTGGGAAGAAGCTTCTCCCTTCTCTGTCTGTCCTCTGTCTGGCGTCAAGTCCGCAATTTGCCATTGCACGAACAGTAGTAGAAAAGCAGTACCAAAGCAAAGCAGCATCAAGCTGCGACAGAGCAACTCATTTTTTAACATGACTGGCCATTGCAAAACAGCTATCGATTGTTGTTAAGCACTAGCTACTGATTGGCCGATTGCTAAGGTATGTTTGCTTATTTTGTGCTTTTTGGCACAACTAACCCCAGGAAGATACGAACTCAGACTCCTCCAGACCTCAGAACCGGAAAATTTTGACTTTTTTACATAACTTCTATCTAAAGAAAGATTTAAAACTGTCCCTTTATAGAACAAAGATTTTATCATCTCCCTTTTTAGACTCTAAACTTACCTATGTATATACCCAGTTTATAGCCAGTGCATTCAGGAGTATAAAGTACGGTATTAGCAGCCCTTCCTCAAACGTGATTTCCGGGTAGAGTTAAATATTGGTGCTACCGAAGTCGGCAAAAAGGA
>NZ_JACJUP010000767.1:0-3504 GCF_014748295.1 Planktothrix sp. FACHB-1355
GACGATCCTCCCTTATCCCCATACCCCTGGAAATCGATTTTTGATGAAGAAACAGCAGACGATCGCACCGAAGCAGCTGCCGCATCGACCTTAACATCGGATAGAGAATCATCTCGATCCCCCTGGAACTCGATTTTTGATGAGGAAACCGCAGACTCGCCCACCGAAGCAGCCGCATCCAGCTTAAAATCGGAAAAATCCGCTCCGCAACCATCTCGATCGTCCTGGAACTCGATTTTTGACGAAGAAAGTCCAGACCCGCACACCGAAACTGTGCCAGCGTCCAGCTTAAGATCGGAAAAATCGGATACACAACCATCTCGATCGCCAAAAAACTCGATTTTCGATGAAGAAACCCCAGATAATCGCACCGAAGCAGCCGCATCGACCTTAAGATCGAACAGATCCGATGCCATCGAAGATTTACCTTTAGAAGAACCTGCGATCGATTCCAGACCCGACCCCGAAATGCCGAAACGCGATCGAGTTTTGCGTCGCCGCAGACGGCAATTTAAACTGCCCCAGTCCGCATACAAAATTGGGGTTGGAGTAGCAGCAGTAGCAATTGTAGGTGGTATTTACGCTTTAACTCGTCCTTGCGTATTGGGAGAATGTACACCCATCCAAACCGCTAAGCAGCTCAGTCGAGAGTCAGCACAAACCCTCAGAGAGGCAAAAAACGAGCAAGATATCAATCTGGGAAAAGAAAAACTCTCGAAAGCGATTCAGGAGTTGGAAAGCATTCCCCCTTGGTCTGGCGATCGCGCCTCGGCGCAGTTACAGTTGCAAATTTACAAAGGAGTTGTTACTAAAATAGACATAATTTTAAAGGCTATGGATAAGGCAAAAGTTGCCTCTCAAAAAAGCCAAAACCCTCCTCATTCAGTCCAACAATGGCAAGAAATACAGTCAGTTTGGAAAGAAGCGATCGCTGCCGTTAAACAAATTCCCAAAAATAGCTTGATTTATCCTCTAGCTCAACAAAAATTAAACGAATATCAAGACAATTTAACCGCTATCGATCGCCGAGTTAAGCAAGAGCAACAAGCTGAAATCAAACTGGCAAATGGCAAAGAAATCGCTCAATTAGCGGAAGTACGTCAAGGCGTAGCCAAAACTTTAGGTCACTGGCGACAAGTTGAGTCAACTTGGCAAGCAGCGATCGCTTCTCTTTCTTCCATTCCCAAAACCACAACATTTTACCAGGAGGCGCAGCAGTTAATTGCTAGCTATCAGCCAAATTTTGCCGCAGTGCGCGATCGCAAAAACCAAGAAGAGAATGCCGCTAAAATTTACAATCAAGCCATTACAATTGGTGACCTTGCCAAAAATTTGGAGCAACAGAACCAATTGACCCAAGCTGTCGCGACTTGGCGCAGAGCTTCCACCTATGCCCAACAAGTACCTACTGGTACTTATTACTACTCACAAGCTCAGCCGCTGAGTGAAAGTTACATCAATTCTTTAAGACAAGCACAAGCTAAATTGCAGGTAGCTTTAATTGTGCAAAAAGCTACAGGCGATCTCAATAAAACTTGTGCTGGCGTACCCAAAATTTGCGACCATACCGTTAATCTTCAAGGAATCAAGGTTTATCTAACGCCTGCTTATGTCAACAGCGTCAGAAGGACTGCCATGACTGCCGGTTTGAATGGGGACGCTAATACTCTTGCTGGTGTAGACGATCATTTGAAAACCTTACAAGCTGCATTGGAAGCAATTAGCGAAAATGCTCGCGTACCTCTAGAAATTTACGATCAAAATCGTGCTTTAATAGGGAGGTATGTACCAAAACCGAGATAAAGATTATAGCGAGAGGCTAAAAAAGTCAAAAGTCAAAAGTCAAAAGTCAAAAATAAGAGGGGGAGTGGGGTATCGGGAGAACGGGATAGCGGGAGAACGACATAAAGGTCGAAAATATACATATAAATTCCCCCACTTTCTCCTCCCTCTCCCTTTGCATTTTGGCTTTTGACATTCATCTCATGTCCGGTAGCATCGGTTGCAGAAAAAATGCGTTCTTATCTGCGTTTATCTGCGGTAAAAATTTAACCTCAATCTCCCACAGATAATATGAGAGCATCAGTCTTAGACTACCGATGCAACCGGACACAATATAAAAATTCATTTAGCGATGCTTGAAAAAATAAAAGAATTTTGCATATTATTAACCACAGATGCACACAGATAAATTGCGGTGTTCTTAAATTTTTAGTTGTGCATCGGAGTTGAAAACCTGCCGACAAATTCCCTGGGTAATCAAAAAAGCAGTAATCAGGGTAGCGCTTGCCTGCATCACCAAAATCAACATCTGGTAAAATGCAGCAATGAAAGGACTGACACCACCCAATATCTGACCGGTGAAAGTTCCCGGTAATGTTACTAAACCGACAACCGTCATCGTATTTAGGTTGGGAATCATTGCAGCTTTAATCGCTTCTTTTTTGTACTGCGCTACTGCTTGTGCGGGGGTAGCTCCCAAACTGAGGTGAGTTTCAATTTCCAGGCGCGTGCTTTTGAGGCTACTGACGAGACGTTCGCCAGCTAAAGCAGCACCGTTCATAGCATTTCCCAGCACTATACCAGCAAATGGAATCAGAAATTGCGGTTCGTACCAAATCTGCGGTTTAATTACCAAAAAATTGACGTAGACTAGCGTCAGGGCAGTACTGAGTAAAAGCGAACCTCCCACGACGGGTAACATTTGAGGAATTTTTTCGCCAATGCGACTTTTCGCTACCCTAGTAGCAATAATCAGCATGACAAACAAAACCGCGATAACCAGTACGGGGTTTGGCTGAGCGAAAACCACCTCCAGTACAAACCCAACTCCCAGCAATTGTAGGATAGTGCGACCTGTCGCGATCGCCAGAGGCCATTCCAAGCCCAACTTTTCCCAAGCAGATAAACCGATGGCAAAGGCGATGAGTCCTAATGCCCAAGTGAAGTTTGTGGGGTCGAATTTAGCTAAATCCACTGCCTTGGGGGTTTGAGGTGCGATCGAACTATTGGCGATGACTTCCTATTTTACAACGTCATTCGGCGCGGTAATATTTAAAACCGTACCAAATCAAGGTTTTAAAGGCTTATATTTAGCTGCGCCTGGGGCAGATTGTCACAACCAGTTGACAAGAAACTTTTCTCGCCTAAGATAATCTACCATAACCGTTGGAAAATATACACCGAGAAAACCATTCACCTTGCAGAGACAACTGTGGGGCTGACGGGCTATCCGGGACTTGTAGTAGTAAAAACTAAAACTTCGTGGTAGGCGAGTGAATAACATTCCCCCTGTTGACTTGGCACGTCAGTACAAAAACCTTGAGAAAGAAATAAACGCAGCTGTATTGGAAGTGCTGGCTTCTGGCCGATACATCGGCGGTTCTCCGGTGGAGAGTTTTGAGCAACAGTTTGCCAATTACATAGGCGTTTCCCATTGCGTAGCGTGCAATTCTGGCAGCGACGCCCTCTACCTCGCATTACGAGCTTTGGATATTGGCGCTG
>NZ_JACJUP010000768.1:0-3504 GCF_014748295.1 Planktothrix sp. FACHB-1355
ACGACGCTCTTTCCGATCTATGAATCCCAGCTTTGTCAGACATTTGAATGCGATCTATAACTCGCTTCCAGCCATCAGTAAGGAAGCTGATAACTATCAAAAAGTTTTTTAGACCGTCATTATGAATAGTTGTGTTAACGTTAAAAAAAGGTTGTGGATTAAAATCACCTTCAGAATTCATACCTGTTTCTGTATTATCAAAACACAAGACAATCGGCTGAGTTTCAGTAGAAATTCTGCCTAAGTTTGATAAGGTTTCCCAGGCAGCTTCTTCTGTTTCAATAGAGCGTCGAACTTTTAATTCTTGCAGAGACTCTTCACTTAAATCATCTCCTCGTAACCACTCACAGGCCAAGGGATACAATTCTGGATCGGTGAGGTCGTAAAGCACGCCAAAAAAACTGTCAGCATTATAAATCCCTGCTTCTTTGTATGAATCTTTAAGGTGTCTAATAAATTTTTGCCGATTGCTGCGTAATAATTGCCAGACACTCTCATCAAAAATTCTTTGTTTTAAACTGCGCTTCGTGAAAGCAGATAGACTTTTCAGCCATAGCATCAGCTGTGAATCTTTTTGTCCCTCTGGAACCTGCATTAAGCTATCAACGGTATAGCGGAGGATATGACGCCTGATGTAGTCGTTGTTAGGCCAAGGCCCAATGTAGGCAAAAAAAGCTTTCCGGTTGAAAGCGCGTTTGAGCCGACCTAAGAGATAGCTTTTGCCAGAACCTGTATCGCCAGTGAGGAGTACGGTGCGACTACGATGGTCTTTGGCAATAAGGTCTAGAAGCTCTTCAATTTCTGCGATCGCTTCTTGATGAATTGAATCTACTGTTAATTTTGCGTCTTGCTTTTCCCTCCAAAAGTTACCCGGTTTAAAAGTTGTGGGGTCAAAGGGATTAACCTCGCGTCGAATAATGTCGTCAATGGATGCCATAGTGAAATTTCCTTTAAACTAGGTAACTGCTTTTAGAATGCCAAGGCGAGTAGATTGCTAGTTGGCGACGATAAAAAACAGTGGCCCGCCAATATCTTGGGGAATTCCGGCGTCAATTTGTTCTGGAGTATAAGGCGTCGTATCTACTAGCGAACTCAACTCAATCCGGTCATCCCGTTGCAGGCGATAAAGCGATCGATCTAATTCTTCCCTAGATAGAGGCGGTTGTAATTTCTGCCGCAGGTGAAAAATTGGTAAATAATTTTCCGTCCCCAATTCTTTATCTAAATCTCGAATTATCTGTAAAATCTCGTCATCGCTAGGCTTAGCTGTCGGTGTAACTGGCGGCGATACTACTTCCGACTTTTCGCGGAGGGATTTCCGCAAAAAGTTCAGGTAATTTTTCAGCAAATCCAGGCTAATGGTTGCAGAACCCTTGGGGTTGTAGTCATCCCGCAAATATTCCAGTCCTCGCGGAGTCAGCCATACCTCGGCTTTCTGGCGTTTGAGTTTATTTTCGGCTTCAATCAAACCGCGATCGGCTAGATTTTTTAATATCTCCTCTCTTTCAGCCGCTTTCACCACTGTGATATCGCTGGGTTTGATTTTTCCGGAAGCTTTGCCTATTTTCTCCAGCAGCTTCAGTTCTTTGTCTGCAATGGGTAACTGGGAGACATCTATTTTCAGCAAAGCGCGACCGGGCGGTAAAATTTTAACGGTAGCCATTTCGCGGGAAAAGTCGATCAGTTCCCGTTCTTCCCCCAACTCTCGACAAATTTTGTCCTTACCTTTAAATTCTTTGAAAATGGTAGCAGAAAGGGATGACCGATAATTAGGACAACCCAGCAATTTCAGCAGGAACTTCAGCTCGTTAGTTTCCATTTGCTCACCTTTATCTAACTTATTAGAATAACTCGAAAGCTAAAAATAGGTACGTTGCCCTAGCTTTAGCCCCTTGATGCGAGGGATAACAGGGATATGAGCCCAACAACATACCCAGAAAGCAAATAACTAGCAACTGGCGTTACTTAATTAAAAAAAATATTTACCGGCAAATATCTCGAACTGGTAATATACGGCATTGGCTTTATTAATCATAAACTTAATCTCATCACTTTCTAGCTCTTGTCTAACTATTTGTTTTAAAAATTGACGCTTTTTGGAAGGGCCGGAATGAAATCCTTGCTCTTTGTGAACCTTATCTACATTTTGCTTTGTATGGTAAAAAATAGTAAAATTCGTACCAAAACGGTAATTAATCTTTTCAATTATGCTACCAAAGTCATGGGTAACTTCATCAAATAAACCTACAACATAACGATCTCTATAGGGCATTATCCTAGTATAAAAAGATATCCAATTACTAAAATATTTTTCTAAAGGGATGTCTAAGGCTGGATTTCGGGATGTACTTAAATAATTTGTTTCTAACTCCAAACATCTGAGAGAAACTACAGCATCCACAGGCTTTCTGATCAAAACTAAAGTTGGTATATTAAGATGGGCAGCACGTATGATTTGGGCAGGAGCGTGTAAATGCGATGCCAATGCGATGCGACGAGGTTGAGCAGATTGAAATGCACCAATAGAAAAACTATTTGCAGAACGCGGAAATCCTTCTATCACTAACTCAGTATGTTTTCCTACTGCTTGACTTGGGTTTTTTCCAGCCAATTTTACCAAGGGGAAAAATAATTTTGGATGAAGACTTAAAAAGGAACGCACCTCAAATTTTTGTTGAAACAAATTTTTTTCTAAAGCACCCAGATCGTACATATTGAATGAAGTCATTGTTTGGTTTTGAAAATTTTAATTCATAAAAAAATACAGGGAAGAGATATTTTTGAGGTTACCTGTTTATTTTTTGGAGTGTGGCATAGCGCGAGCGAGGCAAAATCTCTACTAACATTACCAAAAAATACAGTTTATTAAAACAGTTATATCCGAGTAAACTAACAATGTCAAACTGCCTGTATAGACATTCAGATAAAAACTACTATCCTAAGATAGATGTATTTTACATTGGCCTATGTGTGAGGATGATTTTACTGCATCTGTTCCGCAAAGACTCCGGCCACTTGCTTCCCAATGGCGATAAATCACCTTCATCGGCTACTACACTCTCATCAAGGTAATTTCCGGCACAGCGACAATGCCGGACAAGATAGATATAGGCTAATGTCTATCAAATCACTGCAATTACGACTTCTATTTGAGTAACTTGTATGAATATTCTCATGCTGTCGTCCACGTTCCCCTATCCACCCAGCCGAGGCGGAACGGAAATCAGAACTTTCAACCTGCTGAAATACCTGCACCAGCGCCATCATATCACGCTGGTGACCCAACGCCACGCGGGAGTAACAGATACAGAAATAGAAGAACTGCGTCAATGGGTAAGTAATCTGGTAATTTTTCCCTTACCCCCAGAACCGAAACAAGGGGGAATAGAAGGATTATTTGGTAAAGCAGCACGTTTTGCAGAATCAGTCATCAAAGTAACACCACCGAATGTTTTATACCGCTACTCACCGGAAATTCAAAGTTGGGTAGATGAGTTTGTCAAA
>NZ_JACJUP010000769.1:0-3433 GCF_014748295.1 Planktothrix sp. FACHB-1355
CCTTTAACCAATTTTTGAAAAGAGATTCTAAAATTTCGTCTCTAACTGATTCGCTAAGTTGGGGAGGAAACATTTTTTCAATTTTGATAATGTGATAGCCAAATTTAGTTTGAATTGGCCCAACTACCTCACCTTCTTTCGCTTCCGAGACAGCTTCTGCTACCTCCGGCATCAATCTGGAAAGAAAATGAATCCCAACAAAACCACCATTTTGTTTAGACTGTCGATCTTTAGAATACTCTAGTGCTAAAGCACAGAAGGCGGCTTTGTCTTGTTGAAGTGCAGCGGCTATTTTCAAAGCCTCTGTTTCCTCGCCTAATAAAATTTGAGAGAAAGCAATGCGTTTATAATTTTTGCGGTTGTTGATATAATATGAATCGACTGATGCGCCAAAAAGTTGTTCTTTTAGTTTCTTGGTAAGTAGCGCGACTCTAATCCCACTAGACCAATCCTCTACCGCGATTCGCTGCTCTTGAAGCCAAGATAAGGTTTGAGAAGAACTCAATAATTTATGTTCGAGGCGAAAGCTATCTCCGGCTGCTTGTAATTCTGACTCGGCAACAGTAATGCCGCGTCGATCGCATATCGCTAAAATCAGCGCATCGCGCTCGGCATTAGTTGCAATTTCAGCAAATTTGTAATTACGGCGCAGGTAAGCAATAATATCTGCATCTGTTAAAGGGGGGATTTTTGGCAGTGAAGATTCTTGTGTAAATTGCAATTGAGTTTTTTCCATTGTTTTCTGCATTGCGGTTTTCTCCTTAAGTCTGTAGTTTTAGGTTTTGAAGGAATAAGGTGGGCAATGCCCACCCTACTTTTAAGATCGATAAAGCAATTTTTCAGAGGGGACTTGTTGGATTTTTAACCGATCGCGATGTAAGTCGCCGTAAATGTTGAGATAATCAATTTCAGGGGGTGTGAGTTTGCCTTGCTGGACAGCTGCGATCGCCGCATCCACCTCTTCGCGCCGCCGCAGACCCGTCAAGCAAACATCCACGCAGTTTTGGCTCAAAGAATAGCGATACAAATCTGGAACGGAAGGTCGCCAGCATTCTGTTGGCAGACCCGCAGGCGCTTTGTAAAGGGAAGTGTGCATACCAGCAGACTTAAAGGTGACAATACCGGGTCGCTGCGGGTCTTCGGCATCTAAATAAGGAAAGACTCGATCTTGGGCAGTACGGTGAGCAATATTGTGTCTCACCATCACCACATCTAACAAAGGGTTGTGCAACCACTGATGAGCTAGATCGTGGTCGTGAAAAGAGGCACCGATATAGCGAAATCCCCAAAAGAGAGAAATTTTTTGTAATAGATGCCATACGGCTATCTGGAGAGTCATCCCCATTTTGCCAAGCTTCCAGTAAACCATTAGCAACTATTTGGCAGCGATGCGTCCCGAAACTTTCTTTGGTAGTGAATTTGCGATCGGGTTCTTCCGCTAGAGCAAGTCCCGGCGCGAGCAATTTGGTGAACAGAGGCACTTCTGGCTGAAAATGCGATCGCTTTTCTGTATAAACGGTTTGAAGCACTTGCCGCACTACTTCATAGTTACCTTTTGCAAAGTAGAGAACTGCACTATCGTAGCGTTCGTAGGCAGAAGGATTGTAGAGAGCTTTGAACGAAAAGGGAATAGAAATTTCGTTCAGGTGTCTTGTAATAGCAGCCATAATCGCTACCGCACCTTCAGGCGTTAAATTAAAGTAAATTCGCACCGTTTGAGGATCGACATTTGAATTGTCGAGACGTTGCGAACCTTTATTGCCGACTGCCATGTAAAAGCCATTTTGAACTAAATTGCGCGGTTTGCGGATAGCAACCGCATCGCCGACAGCAGCGGATTTATCCTCTAATCGTAGATGGCGATCGCGCTGGATGTGCAAAGTCAAATTGTTTTTTGTGACTGCTAGGCTGCCATCATCCTCTTGTTTTAGCACACTCCAACCGGGATCGAAATAGCCTTCCCCACAATTGCTTTCGTGCAATCGATCGTAAAATTTTAGGTCTACTCCCAAATAGGTGTTGTTTTCCAGATTTTGCTGAGCTTCTAAATCCATTGAATCAGCTTCTGGTGCCAGAGATTTTCGCAACGAGGCGTTGTAATAAATTCCGTACAAAAAACTTCGCAATCGTAAACTGAGATACTTGTTGCGAAGCTCCAAAGGTAGGCTTTGGAAACGGGATGCTACTTCCTCTGGAAGTTCTAAGGGTTTGTAATCGGGATGGCTAATGCAGAAGTCGGATTTAATCTGCATTTTATTGGCGATGTCTTGCAGAGAATCCAGCACTCGATCGCCAGATACAGTTGGTTGTAAAATTTTAAGAGAATCTACCAATTGCATAATAGTTTAATTTCACTAGAAAGACTCAAGCGATCGCAGGAATGAAACCAGTTATTTCAGATGCCGCATTGCCAAAAACAGTCGCCATTGACTGTTCCGGACGGGAAAGTAAACCCTTGGCAACCTGAAGCGTACAAATACCCGTATTGCCAAAAGTTTTTTGGTACTGTATCTGAGACTGAATTTGCGTAATCAAGCCAATACCGGCAAACTGCATGACTCTCTTTAAGAAATCGGGACGACGCTCTCTAATTTCTGGAAAGTTACCGAAATAAGCACTAACCAAAGCAGCAATTGAAGGTTGGATTTGTTCGAGTGGTATCATCGCCATGCGGAGAGATTCTTCCATCTCAATTGCTTTACTTACAACTAAGCTAATCAGCCAGATTTGTAAGTAGCTGGCGATGATCGTACCTAAGTCAAGCGCAGGGTCTCCCCAGTTACAGCGTTCCCAATCTATCAGTCGAACGATGCTGCTTTCTGATGGTTCTGCTTTTAAGAGGGCTTGCTCCCAATCGTCGTGCAGTAATATGTTGTTCAACTTTAAGTCGTTATGAGTGAGACAGCAAGGTTCGTAAGAGGCAATAAGTTCTGCAATAGCCGTTCTTAAACTTTCATAACGCTGGTAGAGGGTGAAGAATTTGATTCCGTCTGCGGGTACTTGACCGAAAATTTCCGGGGTAATTCGATCCAACTTCCGCACACTGTCCGTAATTCTATAACTGGCTACTCCTTGGCGATTTTGCGTGAAGAAGTCCCGATAATCCTGACGATCTAGAGTAGCGCGATGGATCGCTGCTATAATGGCTCCAATTGCAGATGCGATCGCTGTCGGAAAAACCTTCTCCTTGGCGTAGAACTTTGCTAGATCGCGATAGTCATTTAGGTAGTTGAAAACAATAATTGCGTTTTCTGCATCAAAATTTAGCACCTCCGGAAGTAGCGGACGGAGGTAGCTGAGTTCTGGAGATTGTTGTAAAAACTCCTGCATCCGCCATTCGTTGAAAAATTCGCCCGCAGTTTTCCCTTCTTTGTTATAGCGCTCTTGCTTAACCAGAAGTTTGCGATCGTCTGGCAAACTCAGTATCAAATTA
>NZ_JACJUP010000077.1:0-11496 GCF_014748295.1 Planktothrix sp. FACHB-1355
TAACCAGCCACCCGGTTTTTGTGTGCCAAAAACACCGCGATAAAGAAATTTTCCGGCTTTCTCTTCTTCCACAAAGCCTTGTGTGCGGACATAACGGTTGCGGAAGTAGGCGCGACCGTTTTGAAATGCGATCGAGCAAATCATCCCATCGCCATCAAAGGGATGGTGGACGCGCTGACCGTTGCGATCGAACAAACCAGGGCCATTGCGAAATAAAGTACCTTGTAGTTCTTGAGGAATTTCTCCTTCTACATCATCAATCCAATAATCAAACTCTTGTTTGAGAGATTCGTATCCTCTTTGCCAATCTTGACGATTGTAGGATTCTACTGGAACTGTAGCGGCGTGTTCGTAAAGTTGAAAACTCTGCATAGGGCGTAATTTTTCAGTTGTCAGTTGTTAGTTGTCAATTGTTCTTCCTTTGCCAGTGACTGCTCACCCTTAACTATTGACAATTCGGACATCAAGTTATTTGCAGCAGTTGAATCAAGTTCCAAAGCTGCGACTGCTGGTGAGTCTGGTTGTAAAGCCGTCCCACGAACTTCTGTTTCCGGTTCAGTCTCCGGTAACCAACGTAAGAAGGGTAAAGGTATTAGCGTACTGAAGTTAGAGATTGTCACTAATAACCAGAGGTTGTCAAAATTGGTTTGGGTAATCCCCAACCAGTACATTAGCACCGCGCCAAATTGATGAGATAATATTCCCCCCAAATTACTTACTGACATTAAAAGCGCAAATAGCGTAGCTTCCACTCCGGGGGGACAAATCCTTGCGGCTAGAACCAAAATGGGCATATAGGCAATCTGGGATAAGACGCTGAGAATGAGATTGTCTCCTATACTGAACCAGCGATCGTCAATTCCCAAGGCGCGGTTGGCGTGGGTCACCAGCAAAAGCATAGTCATAGTCAAGATTGTGCTGAGAACTATTGTCCAACCGAAGATTGTCCGAAAGGGAATATTTTTTAAGAAGCGTTGAAACAGCCATACCCCAATTAAAGATGCGAAACTCGTTACCAGGCGTACCCTTCCCAGGAATTCCGGTTCAAATCCCAACTCGTTGGTAATGAAGAAGAAAAAGGCAGACTCAGCTGATGGTCCAGATTGCATTAACAAAATGAATAGTGTTGGCATCCAGATAGTTTTCTGGGTAATAGCTTTGCCTAGTTGCTGTACTTGTTGCCTAATAGAGTTAGCATTAGGAAGCTGATTTGTCGGTGACTCGCTAATTAACCAAGCACTAATTGACACTATGAGCGGGAAGATGGCCGTAATTCCAAATACTATATAGGTACTGAAATTCTCTAACAGAAAACCGCTAAAGTAGGCTGCGATCAAGCTTCCAAAAGCGGAAGCACTCCAGGCGAGTGATTGTAGCGAACCGATATTAGCCAGCGACTCTTTTCTTGCCCGTTCTACCACTAACGAGTCTATAATTACATCGCTAACGGCAACAGCGACAGAAGTAAAGACGATCGCAACTGTTGCCACCCAAGTACTGTGTACCACTGTCGCCAGACTCAACCAGGCAGCCGTTCCCAGTAACCCGGATAAAATCAGGTAAGGTCGCCGCCGATATCCCAAGATCGGCAATCCGTCGGACATGAAGCCAAATAGAGGTTTGACTGCCCACGGTAAGGCAGCTATCCCTACCAAGACAGAAACTTCTGCTGGACTTAGCCCCAGTTCATCTTTGAGGAAGAAGCTGATGGCTAGGCGTGCCAGCCCTACGATGCCCTGAACAAAGTAAACCAGCACGATAGCGATTAATTCCGGGCTGGGTTCAATACCAAAGAAAACTTTTTTTGTCAAGGCTTCTTTGATCTCGGACAAGCCAGAGTGGGAAACCTGCATTGATAAAGATAAAAAAAAGTTAAGAATTATTACTTATATAACATATACCCTTTTGCAGCTGACGCCTATCTGGGGAGTTATCCCCAGTTCGATCGGTAACCATCCTCAAAAAGGATGTCTTTTAGCCTGTCTCCAATTGAAACTCCATAATCTGAGAATGAGAATTTAAGCTGCATTGCTTGGCACAGTCTAGCTGTGGGGGGTAGCAACAGTCGCAAAATAGCTGGCTAAAAATGATCGCACCTACTCATTTAACTGATTCGCCGGGAAGTCCCCCGCTATAATCGCTTCGATTTAGCGGCGGGATGAAAGGCGGGAAATTGGAGGAACGGAAATTTCCAATTTTTCCTAATGTCTTTACTGCTTTGTGTATAATGCAGTAAGGAGGTATTGAAATGCTGCACAAAGCGGTCAAGGTTAGACTTTACCCAACACTAGAGCAACGAACACTACTAGCTCAACACTTTGGTTGTAGTCGCTGGTGGTGGAACTATGCTCTAAATAAGTCGATTGAGACTTACAAAGAGACTGGGAAAAGCCTTGGCCAGTCAGCCCTTAATACATTCCTGCCAAAACTCAAGGCATCAGAAGAGACTTCCTGGTTATCTGAATGCTACAGCCAAGTTCTACAAGCAACGACGCTCAATCTAACGACTGCCTACAAGAACTTTTTTGCAGGTCGTGCTAGATACCCTCGTTACAAATCAAGACATGGTAAGCAGTCAATTCAGTATCCTCAAAACGTTAAAGTGCTTGATGGTTTTGTTCAGTTTCCTGGCAAGGTTGGCAAAGTTAAAGCGAAGTTACACAGGAAAATAGAAGGAACAATCAAGACCGTAACAGTCAGTTTAGACCCATCAGGTAAATACTTTGCATCAATACTGACTTCTGTTGAGGGTGAGAATCCAACAGTTTCGACTGATGGCAGGGTGATTGGAATTGACTTAGGGTTGACTCATTTTGCGATCGCCAGTGATGGTAAAAAAGTTTCTAAATATGACAATCCCAAGCACTTAACCAAGCATGAAAAAAATCTCAAACGCAAGCAACAGAAACTAGCCAAAAAACAAAAAGGCAGCAATTCAAGAAACAAAGCTAAAAAGACTGTAGCTAAAGTGTACGAACGGGTAACTAAATCACGTCAGGATTTTTTACATAAGCTTTCACGAAAGCTCGTCAATGAAAACCAAGTTGTCGTAGTAGAGAATCTTCATGTCAAAGGCATGGTACGCAACCACAATTTAGCTAAAGCAATATCTGATGTTGGATGGGGAATCTTTGTCAATTTCCTAGCTTACAAGCTAGAGAAAAAAGGTGGTAAGTTGGTTGAGATTGACCGTTGGTTCCCTAGCTCCAAGCTTTGCTCTAATTGTTATTACCAAATTGATAAGTTGTCGCTTGATATTAGGGAGTGGGTTTGTCCTAATTGCGGCGCTCGTCACGACAGAGATGGTAACGCAGCAACAAACATTAGAGCAGAAGGGATCAGAATGCTACAGACGGATGGAACAGCCGTTTCTGCTGATGGAGGGGAAGTAAGACCAAAGATGGGGCGCAAGTCCGTTCTAAGGCATTCCCCTGCGATGTCAGAAGCCTACACTATACTCGCTTCGAGTTAGTGTAGGTAGTTCACGAATAAATTCTTCCTTTTCACTTTTCATGTGGCGAGTAGCTCAGAGGTAGAGCGCTAAAACATCCTTATTTCACAACTTGTCGAAACGGGAAAACCCCCAAGGGCCGAAGAATTGAGGATTACCGACTCATAAGCGGGAGGTCGCGGGTTCGAGTCCTGCCTCGCCACAGCAAACAATTTCAGATTTCAGATTTTAGATTTTAGATTGATTGTGAAATACAAAATCTATAATTTCATGTGGCGGATGGCGAAATTGGTAGACGCGCTAGAAAAATATCCTTGATGCAAAACTCGTCTTTATAGGCCGAAGTATTGAGGGTTATCGGAATCTTGTACCGCGAGGTTTGTGGGTTCGAGTCCCACTCCGCCACACCAAACAATTTTAGATTTTGGATTTTAGATTTTAGATTGGCTGTAAAATACAAAATCTAGAATCTCATGTGGCAGGTAGTTTAGCGGCCTAGAATACCAAAAACATCCTTGATTCACCCCTTGCCTGAAAAGGCCGACGAGTTGAGGGTTATCGCCTTTCACGCGGGAGACGCAGGTTCAAATCCTGTCCTGCCACCTAAAATTTCATCATGGCGGGTAGCTCAGTTTGGTAGAGCAGTGGACTGGTTTTACCAGTAGTCTTTAATTCACCAACTTGCCTGAAAAGGCCGAAGTAATTGAAGGTTATCGTGGTTCCATGTGTCGCAGGTTCAAATCCTGCCCTGCCACCTTTCTTTCATTTTGCCTGAAAAGGCCGGGAGATGAAAAAATGAATTATAAATTTTTCACTCAAAAAAAGACTGGAACGCCACAAACTCAACCTATTCCCGGACGCGAAGCAGAAATGATCCAGGGACGTAGCGGCGGGTTTATGTTCGATGTTGGCATTTGGAAAATGCTGCGTCGCTGTCTGTTAATCGGTACGGCGCAAAGCACATATTATGCCGGAAAGCAAGAGTTAACAGAAGATTTTGTAGAGGTGGTAAAGGAAGCGATCGCAGAAAATCCCACCCGCGTAGCAGAAGAAATTCTCTACGCCAGCGATGGACGTTCTATCAACAACAGTTCCCCCATTTTTGCCTTAGTATTGCTATCAATGGGAGAAGCACCGGAAGCCAAAAAAGCATTTCAAGAAATCTTTCCCCAAGTTGTTCGCACAGGCAGTCATTTCTACGAGTGGCTGAATTATACCAAATCTCTGCGCGGATTTGGCAAAGTTATTCGCGAAGTCGGGAAAAGTTGGCTATCCCGCGAAGATGTCAAAGGATTGGCTTACCAACTTTTGAAATATCAGCAACGGCAAGGCTTCTCCCATCGCGATGCTTTGCGGTTGTTCCACGTTAATCCACCCACAGAAAACCACCGAAAGCTATTTGAATGGGTAGTCAAAGGTTGGCAAGAGTTACCAACAGAAATACCTGACGATGCGTTAGCTCAAATTTGGTGGTACGAGTGGTTAAAGCGAAATCCAGATAAAACACACGAAGCCATTGCTAAAGGTCATTTAAGTCACGAAATGGCCGCACCTGTCGGCAAAATGGATAAACAAGCATGGCAATTGCTATTTAATGAAATGCCGATCGGAGCAATGTTGCGTAATCTGGGTTCGCTGACCGAATTGGGTGTTTTGCGAACTGACGAAAAAGCTAATTTGGACAGAGTTGAATCAGTTCTCAATAACAAAGAACACCTGCGTAAAGGTCGCATCCATCCGATCGATGTTTTGAAAGCCCTCAAAACTTATCAATCTGGTGGAAGATTGGGACGCAGCCAAAAAACTTGGAACCCAGTTCCTCGAATTGCGGACATTTTAGAAAAAGCAGTTGAACTATCTTTTGATGTCGTAGAATCTACAGGCAAAGTGTTCATGCACGCCGTCGATATTTCTGGTTCTATGTCATGCGGTGTCGTCGATTCCGTAGGACTTACCTATTGCGAAATTGCCACAACAATGGCATTAGTAACAGCCAAGTCTGAGAAAAACTACATGATTCGCGGTTTTTCTACCGAGTTCCGAGATTTGGGGATTACTGGCAAAGATAGTTTTAGTTCGGCGGTGGCTAAAGCTAGCAAGCAAAACTTTGGCGGAACAGATGCTTCTGTTGCTTACGAATGGATGATTAAAAACAAGTTCAAAGCAGATGTTATCTGTTTCTGGACTGACAGCGAAAGTTGGGCTGGTTACAAACATCCCTCTCAAGCATTAGCTGAATATCGCCAAAAGGTAAATCCAAATATTAAAGCAGTGTATGTCACGCTTGCGCCTTACCGAATTACTTTGGTAGATCCGAAAGATCCCCTTTCTTGGGATATGGGTGGTTTCGATCCGGGCGCACCTCGCGTCATCCAAATGCTAGCAACAGATGAGTTATAATTAGTTTGCGGTTCTAGAAAAGCACCAACTCTGCTTTTCTGACCGCAGCTAAATTTCTTTAATCTTGTGGCGGGTGGCGAAATCAACAATCCCTTTTTTCGTTCCTTGCCTTTACAGGCCGCAGAATTGAGGGTTATCGGTAGACGCAAAGGAGTCAAATTCCTTCGGGCGAAAGTCCTTGCAGGTTCAATTCCTGCTCCGCCACATTAAACTATTAGAAATCTGCAAAATATAACGGATTTATGGCGGGAAGTTCCCTTGTTTGAATCCTTGCCTGAAAAGGCCGAAAAATGGAGGGTTATCATTGGTAGTGTCCCCGCTTCCAAAGCGGGGACTTGCGGGTTCAAATCCCGCTCCCGCCGTTTTAATATATGTTAAAATCGGATGCGATCGACCTCCGGCAAGTTATATCATGTCCGGTTGTATCGGTAGCGGAAAAATTTGGGCTTACATCTGTGTTCATCTGTGTTTATCCGTTTTCATCTGTGGTGAAAATTTAATCAAAGATTCAGCGCAGACAATCCTCAACATCATTCTTACACTACCGATGCTACCGGACAGGATATTACGCGATCGCACATTCTCCCCAATACAATAATCCTTAACATAGCAGCAAGGATATAATGGAAACCAATCAATCCCTTAGCCGCCAAAAAGTTGAAATTACACCCGATATTTTTACAGTTTCAGAAATTCTATCTCCCCAAGAATGTGCTGAGTATATCGCATTGAGCGAAAGTATCGGTTACACAGCTGCACCCATCACTACCAGTCGGGGATTCGAGATGCGTCCGGATATCAGAAATAATGATCGCGTCATATTAGATGACCCAGAACGATCGACTTTTTTGTGGAATCGCATCGCTCCTCACGTTCCTGCTAACATAGAGGGAAGAGATGCGATCGGCATCAACGAACGGTTGCGCTTCTATAGATACGATCCCGGTCAACAGTTTGCTCCCCACTACGATGGTTCCTATCGACGACCCAACGGCGAAGAAAGCCAATTAACATTTATGATTTACCTGAACGAAGGCTTTTTGGGCGGCGAAACGCGCTTCGATCTTCGCTATCCTTACTTTGATATAACTGTAGTTCCCAAAACAGGGATGGCGCTGTGCTTCGTCCATCATCTCCGACACGAAGGCGCACCTGTGATAAATGGCCGAAAATACGTCCTGCGATCGGACGTAATGTATAGCAAAGTTGAGATTGTCTACCGGAAAGAGGGGGATTTGACCAGAGATTGCTAAAGTGGGGTTGTGTCGGGCATTTTGCCCAGTACGATCGCAGAAAAGGATTTCTATGGCTGACGAACTTTGGCCCTACATTACCCCCGACATTCCTGACGAAATGTTCGATCGCTTGCCCGGTATTCCCCTCAGCAAGCGAGAAGTCCGCTTGCTATTGATCTCCTACCTGCGATTGTTGCCAAATACAGTTTTGTGGGATATTGGAGCAGGCACCGGTACTATTCCCGTTGAAGCTGGCTTACTCTGTCCCAAAGGCAAAATTGTCGCCGTGGAACGCGATGAGGAAGTTGCCAGTTTGATCCGTCGTAACTGCGATCGCTTTCAAGTCCCGAATGTGGAAATTATCGAAGGCTGTGCCCCAGACTGCCTTAAAGATTTATCTCCTCCACCCGATCGAGTCTGTATCGAAGGGGGACGCCCCATCAAAGAAATCCTTAAGGAAGTCTGGCATTATTTATTACCGTCTGGCAGAATAGTGGCCACCGCCAGCAATCTTGAGAGTCTTTACGCCATTTCAGAAAGCTTTGCCCAGTTGCAGGTTAGGAACGTCGAAGTCGTACAGTCTGCTGTCAACCGCCTGGAGACGCGGGGCACCCATCAAACCTTTGCAGCTGTCAGTCCCGTGTTTATCCTCAGCGGCGAAAAGCTAAACTGAAACAAATAAATGTGAGATTTTAGACTTTGCATTTAATCTAAAATCTAAAATCTAAAATCTAAAATCTAAAATCTAAAATCCAAAATCTTCTCATGCCTTGGTCTCGTATACTTAGCGGAATTGTTGCAATTATTCTCGCGCTGGGAATGATTCTTTTAGGGGGATGGTATTTTACCATATGTTTTGCTATTATTGTGTATCTGGGTCAGCTAGAATATTTTCAGCTGGCGCGAGCCAAGGGAATTGAGCCAGCTGGCAAAACTACTCTGGTTGTCAGTCAAGTATTGCTGGTAGTGTCTACTATTTCCTACGACCTAGCCGACGCCGTTTTTTCGGTAGCCGGCACATTTATTTGTTTTTATCTTCTCTTTCAGCCCAAATTAGCTTCGATCGCAGATATTTCCTCTTCAATTTTGGGGCTATTTTATGGCGGTTATCTGCCCAGCTACTGGGTAAGATTGCGAGCCCTCAACAGCACCCAAACTAGCAACTTACCTTTAGGTGGCTTCTGGCCTGAAAATTGGACAAATCTACAACCCCTGCCTCAAGGTCTGAAAATCATACTCCTAGCCTTCCTCTGCATCTGGGCTGCTGATATTGGCGCATACATCATCGGCAAATTCTTCGGCAAAACTCGCCTTTCCGACATCAGCCCCAAAAAGACAGTAGAAGGAGCCGCTTTTGGCGTTAGCGCCAGCGTAGCTGTAGCAGTAGCAGGCGCTTGGTATCTCGATTGGCCGGGTTGGCCCCTGACTGGCATCGCTTTGGGATTGCTCATCGGTATCGCCAGCCTCCTGGGAGATTTAACCGAATCGATGATGAAGCGAGATGCGGGTGTCAAAGACTCCGGACAACTAATTCCCGGTCATGGTGGCATTTTAGACCGCGCTGATAGCTACGTGTTTACGGCACCTTTGGTCTACTACTTTGTGACTTTGCTGCTGCCACTGCTAGAGAGGGGTTAGGGGTTAGGGGTTAGGGACTAGGGGGAGTGGGGGAGTGGGGGAGCGGAAGAATTAATATTTTCGCTTTTTCCTCTCCCTCTTCCCTTTTCCCTCTTCCCTCTCCCTCTTCCCCTAGCCCCTAGCCCCTAGTCCCTAGCCCCTTACTCAGTTCTGACTAAAATGCTACCGCGACAAATAAGTAGACCGCTGCTTAAGGTAAGCTCTCGAATATTTACTTCTGAGCCTAAGTCCAGCTGTAAACTATCTAAAGGTGGATATTTTAAACCTGGTAGTCCTTCTATCTGGGGGGAGACGAACAGCAGCTCGTGGCAGCTGGATAGCTCTACACCAGTGCGGATCGCGAGACTGGAGTTAAGATCTTGTCTGTTATGGTCTGTCAAAGTGCCACTCAGCTTGATTTGTCGAGAGTCGATCGCAATCTCCTGCCAGGTTATTTGTCGATTTTGGAGAACTTCAGTGGGATTGTGAAAACCACTCGCTTTTAACAGCGTTACCAAAAACTCAGTCAAAGCATTAGGCAGCAAAGTACCTTGGAGAGAAGCATTCAGGTCTGCTTCCTCCAACAGCAGCTCGCCAGCAACGGGGATAGGTTCTAGCAGACGCAGCGGTTTGCCTTTTAAAACTTGACCCAGATTTATCCGGATCTTTTCTGCAACCAGCTGAATGCTGCGGAGATGCAATCCCTGATAGACGGCGTGGTGAGCAGAGAGAGATACTTTGGGAATGTGACCGGTGAGGAGAAGGCGATCTCCCGCCTGAATATCTACCTGGAGGTCTTCGACCTGCTCGACCTGCGATCGCAGCCACAGTCGCACAGCCGGCGAAAGCACCTTGCTAATAATGCGACTTTGTTTGGACGATAGGTCACTTAGGCTTTCTACTTGCTGAGACTCGTTCGAGGGAACATAGGGCATAAAGAAAAATCAAGATTAAGGCTCTGTTCGGGTAATATTTCTACATAGTTTACCTGTAGGTTTACTAAGATAGAGCTTCCATATCAACACTCACAAGTGGGTACAAGCAGTCCATCTATGCAAGAAAGGCTGCAAAAGATACTATCCCAATGGGGCATTGCCTCGCGTCGTCAAGCAGAACAAATGATTCTGGCAGGGCGAGTGCGCGTCAATGGCACCCTAGCCGATCTGGGGCAAAAAGCCGATGCCGAGAGCGATCGCATCGAGGTCGATGGCAGACTGCTCAAAGTGGCCAATCGGCCCAACCTAATTTATCTGCTCCTGCACAAACCAGCTGGAGTCGTTTCCACCTGTAGCGATCCCCAAGGACGCACCACCGTTCTCGATCTGCTACCCCCCGAACTCCGGCTCAACTCAGGAATCCACCCCGTAGGACGCCTAGATGCCGACACCACCGGTGCATTAATATTGACAAACGATGGCGACCTTACGTTCCGCTTGCTACATCCCAGCCATAAAATAACAAAGAAATATCAAGTATGGGTGCATGGTCAGCCCCCCCAAAAGGTGCTGGAAAATTGGCGTCAGGGAGTCCTGCTAGCAGGCAAAAAAACCTTACCCGCTCAAGTCAAAATACTCAAAACCCGGGCAAACGGCGACAAAACTCTCTTGGAAATAGTTATCGAAGAGGGCAGAAACCGACAAATTCGACGAGTGGCAGAGACACTGGGATACCCAGTAATTCACATTCATCGCGTTGCTGTTGGCCCCATTCAATTACAAACACCCCAGGAGCCCCTATTGTCTGGTCAATACCGTCCGCTCAAAGATGATGAAATCGATTTTTTACAAAGTGCAGGATCTGATGTCAGAAGACAAACCTGCCAGATAACAGATAAACTTCCTAAACCCTCCAGGAAGGATTTAACAAAGAAGCCTGTAGGATAACAGATAATTTGCTAAAACTCACCCCTACTGCCAGCAGATGTCAAGGAATGCAACGTATGAAGAGGAATAAAAAGGAGAGTCTACTTCCTTATCTTGAGAAACAACGAGCCGAGAAACTAGCAGAGATGGGGAGTTACCTACGCTATTTGCGAGAGGAACAAAGTCTGTCTTTAGACGAAGTTGCAACTAAGACCAAAGTTCAGGCGCGTCTGTTAAGTGCGATCGAGGAAGGGAATCTAGACCCACTGCCCGAACCAGTATATATCCAGGGCTTCATCAAGCGCTACGCAGATGCGGTGGGCTTGGACGGAGCGGAGTTCGCCAGCGTCTTCCCCACCGGAGGAAGCTTTCAGCCGATTGGAGCCTCCTGGCAAAAGTTGCCGGCAGCTCAATTAAAACCAATTCACCTTTACTTGCTTTACATATTTTTGGTGATCTGTGCGGTGAGCGGTCTATCTCAGATCGTGAAAAATTCTGCTATACAAGCGAGCGCAGAGAAAATGGATAAACCAACAGCCTCTGCACCGCCAGCTAAGCCGGAGAAACCCAAATCAGAAAACTTGGCGCTTGTCAGCTCGACTTCCACCAAAAATATAATTCGCGCGGACAAACCTGTGCGCGTCAGCGTTACTCTCAAAGAACAGTCGTGGATTCGGGTTGTCTCCGACGGCAAAAAAGAATTTGAAGGCACTCTGCCGGAAGGTACTCAGCGCACTTGGGTAGCAAAGCAAGAACTGATTATCCGCGCCGGTAACGCCGGCGGAGTGCTGGTCACATTTAACGAACGGCAAACTGAACCCTTGGGAAGTTCCAGCACTCCCCAAACAAAGAGTTTCAAAGCCAGTCCTGGAGGTTAATCAAAGACGGGAGCGCGGCCATAAATTTCGGTTAGAGTCTTGAGGAATTCCCT
>NZ_JACJUP010000770.1:0-3491 GCF_014748295.1 Planktothrix sp. FACHB-1355
TCGTAGGTATCCTCAAATTCGAGTTCTTTGGCAAGTTCACCAGTTTGAGCGTTGCGAAAGACAGCATCGTAGCGGGTGGAAACGTAGCCTTCGCTTGTGTCGAGGCTTTGATGGGTGTTGATGGTGAAAGCTAATCTACCCATTACCCGGCTGACTTGACAAATTTCCGTGCCTCTGATTTTGTAGTTCGAGCCCATTGCGTCGCCTTTGACGAGAATTTCGATCGCGCCTGTCGAGTCTGACTCGCCTACGCTAAACTGATTCTTGCCATGCGCTTGCTCAAAAGACGATCGTTTGCGGTGAGTCACTATATCTCTGAGTTGGGTGTAGATGCTCTGTTGTACTTCATCGTCTTCTACTCCCGTGACTTCAACGCTGAGGTCGCTATTAATGCGAATATTAGCAGTGTAAGCTTCATCACCTTGCTTGAGTTCGACATCCGCACTGTAGCCGGGAAACTTGCTGTCCCAGGTATAACGGTTTTCGTAAGCGGCTCGAAATAAATCGCTAGCACTCGTTTGCACAGTCACAGAAATCTCCTTGCAAGAATACTCTTTCCAGTTTATAGCAATCAAAAATTTTGGGAGATCTCGCAGACTTCTCAAAAAAGTTGGATATCGGAACTACTATATCCTGCCTGCTGTTGAATCAATTTGTGAATTAACTCAAACTGGTAGTTGTTTGCTAGGTCTGCAATAGCCCTGGCTATTTCGGCATTTTCTGGGGGAATTTGCTCGATTAACTTCAAGATATTATTGTCGTCACATCCAAGCGCGGCTTCATTTATTAGTTTTAGCAACTCTGTTGGTAATACGTTTAAATCTTCAGCGTTTAACTGAAAATTTGTGAACGAATTATTTGAAGCGTAAGCTGTTTGTTTTGATGGATTTGATCCGTCTTCATATAGATATTTTACACCTAAAAAATTGCCAATATTATCAAGCAAATGCTCTTGGTTAAATGGCTTACAAATAAAGTCATCGCACCCGCAATCTAAAATCATTTTTCGCTCTGTCTCGAAGGCGCTGGCTGTTAAGGCGATAATCGCAGTGGCTTTACCTTTAACAGTGCTTTTAATCTTTTGAGTAGCTACATAGCCATTCATCACCGACATTTGCATATCCATGCAAATCAGGTGCGGTTCCCAACTCTTCCAGAGTTCGATCGCCTCTTGTCCATTTTCGGCTTCTTTGACAGCAAAACCTATTGAAGTTAAGAGAGTCACCAGCAAAAGACGGCTCTCTGCAACATCATCAACCACCAAAATTCTATAAGTCGGTTGTGCTGGTGCTAAACCAATTACTTTACCTTTAGTTTCAGTATTTGGAATATTACAGAGATCGGGAATAGTAACGGGAATTTCAAATGCAAATATACTTCCCAAACCAACAGTACTGATGACTTTAATATCTCCTCCCATCAGTTGTACGAACTTGCGGCTAATCGGTAAACCCAATCCAGTTCCTTGCTGAAATTTTCGACCTATTTGTGTTTGTTCAAATGGTGCGAATAACTTGTCGATTTCGCCAGGGGCAATACCTGGGCCAGAGTCTTCTATTTCAAAATAAAGTCGATCCTTGTTACTGGTTGATTGTTCGTTTTCAGTTGTCGTTCGTGATGAGCGATTAATTTTCACCCGCAAACTTACATAGCCTTTTTGTGTGAATTTGATTGCGTTACCTAAAATGTTAATTAATACTTGGCGTAACTTACGTTCATCAATTTTAACTAATTTGGGTATGTCTGAAGCGCAATCAAAAATTAACTGCAATCCCTGGGATTGAGCTTTCAACCCAAACATATCCTTTATGCTGTCCAGCAGGTTAAATAAGTCAAAGTAGTTTTCATTCAAAGAGGTTATACCCGCTTCAATTTTGGACATTTCGAGAATGTCGTTAATCAGAGAGAGAAGGTGTTCGCCAGAGCGATTAATAATTTGGAGGTATTCTTGTTGCTGGCTTTTGAGGGAATAATCGCGAGCCAGCACCTGGCTGAAACCGAGAATGGCATTAAGAGGAGTACGCAATTCGTGGCTCATGGAAGCCAGAAATTCGCTCTTGGCGCGGTTAGCTGCATCTGCTGCCAATACAGCTTTTTGGAGTGTTTCTTCTACTTTTTTGCGATCGGTAATATCTTTAATTGTAGCAACGACAAAAAACTCTCCATCATCTCGTTGGAAGATGCCTCGCGTTACATCAACAATGACTTCCGCTCCGTCTTTACGATAAACTGTGAATTCTGCTTGATGATAATTTTGGTTATTTTTAATAAATTCTTGGTATTGTTGGAGTATCGTTGCCTTTGACTCAGCATCCAAATGGGAAAAATGCACGTTAGTAAATGGTTTCCCAATCAGTTCGGCTGGCTCAAATCCAAATAGTTTGGTGTAGGCTGGATTGACTTCTACTAAACATCCATTGAAATCGGTCAAACAAATTGCCACAGGGGCTGAATTTAAAATCGATCGCTTGAGGTTTTCGCTATTTCTCAACTGAATTTCAATTTGTCGCCGTTCGCGAATCTCTTCTTGGAGTAAAGCATTTTGTCTTGCCAGATCCTGAGACAGTTTACAGATTTTCAGTTGATTCTCGACTCGCGCCAGCACTTCTTCTAATTCAAAAGGCTTGGTGATGTAATCAACTCCACCTAAAGAAAAAGCTTTCACCTTATCGAATACTTCCCCTTTCGCGCTGATAAAAATAATCGGGATGTGGCTAGTTGCTACATCAGCTTTTAATTGGGTGCAAACTTCATACCCATCCGGTTTTGGCATCATAATGTCAAGCAATATCAGATCCGGAGGGTTTTCTTGGGCTGATTTGATAGCCAAGCTGCCATCTCGCGCCAGTCTAACGCGATAGCCGCGATCGCCCAAAAAGCCGCCCAACAAGCGTAGGTTATCTGGGGTATCGTCAACTACTAAAATATTAGCTGGGATATGCAATTGAGAAATGCTCATTTTTAAGTTTACTTCTGTAATTTTGCTTCTCCGATTAAATCTAATATAGTAGAATGATTGAAATCATTTATCAAAGCCTTCAGCGCTTCAGCTAAAGCTCGATCGTGAGTTGAAATTTCCTCAATAATGCTCTCCATCAAAATTGAGTCAAGGCTAATGGTGGCTTGTTCTAGACGCAGCATGAATTCGATCGGCAAAGCGGCAAGAGCAGCCGGAATCTGAATGTTAAAGTCAAGCTCGGTTGAGGTAGCGCCCAATCCGGACTCGTCATAGATATATCGCACCCCAAGGTATCTACTTATTATCTCAAAAATGTCTCTTTCTGTGAAGGGTTTGGGGATAAATTCATCGTAGCCTGCGCGTCGCGCAGTTTCTCTGTCTGTCTCGAAGCTACTGGCGCTGACGGCTACAATTTTGACACTTTTTAAATTTCCGTGTTTGACTTTCTCATGTTCCTGCGCTCTGATTTGTTGAACAGCTAAGTAGCCATTCATAACTGGCATATAGACATCCATAAAAATAAGTTCTGGTT
>NZ_JACJUP010000771.1:0-3382 GCF_014748295.1 Planktothrix sp. FACHB-1355
ATCTTATACATTTTTACAAGCCCAGGTATTTTAGCCTAATTAAATATTAATATTTGCCGACGCTACCCTCTGGTTTAGTCTGCCGAAGAAGACTAAACCAGAGGCGTAAACCCTAGATGTAAGACTTTCAGAAGCTTTTTTATCTGGAAGAATATTTTAGAACGGTACAATTATTTACATTTCTTATAATAACATTTGACCATTGTTTATTTATCGCCATCAGGAAATCGTGCTAGGGTAGTTTCTATAAGGAATATTTTCTTAGCTTAGGCTATCAGCGGCAACTATAAAAGCCCCGATCGTTGAACCCAAGTCAACGAAAACCAAGTGATAGCGCTTGAGATATTAGATGTGAAAAGGATTGTCAATCGCACAATCTTGCCAAAGCAAGTCCCGATCGCACTTGGACTACCTTTAGGCTCTTGCTAAGATACAAATGCGATCGTTCTGTAGCATTGTACTGTTGATAACCCCGCACAAAAGGGGAGGTCGTCATGGTAATGGATTTCCAGACCCAAAATATTAATTTGACCAAATCAGAATTGACAAGCTTAAAAGAAGCACCGATTCATCTTGCAGGTCAAATTCAACCACATGGAGTAATTTTTGTACTAGAAGCTCCGGAATTAACAATATTACAAGTTAGCAGCAATACATATACTGCCCTTGGTATTAGTCCCGAAAACCTTCTAGGAAAACCAATCGAAGAAATTATCGATCCATTTCAAATGGAGAAAATTAGAGCGGGAGTATTAAACGAATCTCTCGACTTCATCAATCCGACAAGGATTTGGATGAGGAAACAAGGAGATGATTACGCAGTATTCGATGCCTCATTACACCGAAATTCAGACAGATTTTTAATTCTTGAATTAGAACCTGCCATATCGTCAGAAAATATCCCATTTTTAAGTTTTTATCATCTAGCTAGAGCATCGATTAACCAGCTAGAAAAAACAGCTTCTTTGCGTGATTTTTGCGAGATTATCGTTCAAGAGGTGCGAAAAGTCACCGGGTTTGACCGGGTAATGCTGTATAAATTTGACGAAGATGGACATGGAGCTGTAGTTGCTGAAGAAAAACTAGAAACTATGGAACCATACCTGGGTCTTCATTACCCAGAGTCAGATATTCCCAAACCTGCCAGAAAATTATTCGCCTCCAATTCGATCAGATTAATACCGGATACCAAAGCGGAACCCGTAAAAATTGTTCCTGCTATGAATCCAGTTAGCGAACATCCCGTCGATTTAACTTTGTCGATTCTCCGAAGTGCCTCTCCCTGTCACATAGAGTACTTGCACAATATGGGGGTGGGTGCTTCTCTGACTATTTCTTTGGTTAAAGATCGAAAACTTTGGGGTTTAATTGCTTGTCATCATAAGTCGCCCAAATATGTCTCTTACGAGTTACGAAAAGCCTGCGAATTCTTGGGGCAAGTGATATTTGCAGAAATTTCGGCAAGAGAAGAAACAGAGGATTACGATTATCGCATGAGATTGACATATATCCAATCAAGTTTGGTGGATTATATGTCTCAAGAAGAAAACTTTATTGATGGTTTAGTAAAACACGAACCGAATCTCTTGGATTTGACTGGCTCTCAAGGAGCAGCCGTATGTTTGGGTGGAAATTGGACAACGATCGGCGAAACTCCGAGAGAAGAAGACCTGAATTTGTTAATGCAATGGCTAAAGAATAACATCGGCGATGAAGAAGTCTTTTCCACAGATTCCCTGCCGCGAATTTATCCAGATGCAGAAAGATTCAAAAACGTTGCCAGCGGTTTGCTAGCTATTCCCATTTCTAAGAGAAATTACGTTTTTTGGTTCCGATCGGAAGTGATTCAAACCGTAAATTGGGGTGGCGATCCCAATAAGGCGTATGAAGTCAGCCACTCAAACGGCAATCTCCGCCTGTGTCCTCGGAAGTCATTTGAACTGTGGAAACAAACAGTTCGCCTCACGTCTTTACCTTGGCAACAGGTGGAAATTAAAGCAGCGCTAGAACTGAGAAAGGCAATCATCAATATTGTGCTGCGTCAAGCAGATGAACTGGCGCAATTAGCTCACGATCTGGAACGTTCTAACGCGGAACTGAAAAAGTTTGCTTACGTTGCTTCCCACGACTTGCAAGAGCCTTTAAATCAGGTAGCAAATTACGTGCAACTTTTGGAGATGCGGTATGAAGAAGAACTAGACGAAGATGCCAAAGAGTTTATTACCTTCGCTGTCGAAGGAGTCAGCTTGATGCAAACTTTGATCGATGACGTGCTGGCATATTCTAAAGTAGATATGCAGGGCATCGAGTTTGAATTGACTGAGGTGGAAAAAGCTTTAGATCGTGCCTTAAGCAATTTGCGGAAACGCATTACAGAAAGCAAAGCCACAATTACCCACGATGCTTTGCCGACAGTGATGGCTGACGGTACTCAGCTGATGCAGTTGTTTCAAAATTTGATCGGCAATGCGATCAAATTCCGCAGCGACAAACCGCCAGAAATTCATATAGGAACTCAGCGCTTGGAGGATGGGTGGCTATTTTCGGTGCGGGATAATGGTATCGGGATCGATCCGCAGTTTAGCGATCGCATTTTCACGATCTTTCAGCGCCTGCACACGCGGGACGAATATCCCGGTACGGGTATGGGTTTGGCCATTTGTAAGAAAATTATCGAGTGCCACCGAGGCCGCATCTGGGTAGAGTCGCAGCTGGGTCAAGGCGCGACGTTCTACTTTACGATTCCATTAGGGGGACGCGATCGTGAGCGTAGAAACGGAAGAAAAACACAAAACCATCTTTTTGGTAGAGGACAATAAAGCTGACATCCGCTTAATTCAAGAAGCGTTGAAAAAAAGCTCGGTGCCTCATCAAGTTGTGGCAGTTAGAGATGGCATGGATGCGATGGCTTATTTGCGCCAGCAGGGCGAGTATGCCCATGCACCTCGCCCAGATATTATCCTGCTAGATTTGAACTTGCCCAAAAAAGATGGTCGAGAGGTACTGGCCGAAATTAAAGCCGATCCCAACCTCAAACGCATTCCCGTAGTAGTGCTGACCACTTCCAAAAACGAGGATGACATTTTTCACAGCTACGACTTGCACGTAAATTGCTATATCACTAAATCACGCAACCTCAGCCAACTTTTTGAAATTGTCAAAGGTATTGAAGAGTTTTGGCTGAAAACAGTTACCCTACCATCGGAATGAGCGAGATTTCAAGGAGGAAGGAGAAAGGATGAAGTCAGAACCGATTTACCCATCTAAAATGAAAGTCGAAATCTTTCTATCTTTACTGGTAAAATCATTCATCCCTCATCCTTCATCCCTCATTCTTCTCATATGAGGAGCAGAGGGGGAGAAACTACAAAATTATGTCTGC
>NZ_JACJUP010000772.1:0-3420 GCF_014748295.1 Planktothrix sp. FACHB-1355
CTGATTATAAATATCATATATCAAGGGAAGAAGACAAGAAGAGCAGGGAATAACAGCAGAAAAGGAAAGCTTGATGAATACAAATTGGTATCGATCTCCAATACCCTTGGTAAACTCATCAGAACAGGCTATAATTCCAGTCGTCTTCAACTCAGCCGCTCTGGCCTGCCGGCGACCAAAAGGTCAAATGACAATTACAAAAAAACTCAGGTAATATCGCCCTGATGGTAAAAGTCAACGAACGCAAACTGGCGAACAACGCCTCAACCCTAGAGCAATGGGCCAACCGGGCAATCAGAATTGCCGGAATGCAAGTCAGAGTCCGGATACGAGGAAACAAGCTGCATATTCTCTGCGAGGGTCGAGAGTGTCCCGACAGGCAAACAACGGTGACACAATTGGTGTTGGCGATGAGTGCCGCAAATATTAATGACCTGCTTGCTGCCTCCAGACCAACGCTCGCTCAAGCGTTTCTCTACGGTCGCAAGTTGGGTGAAAAGCGCCCGGATTGGACAGAGCCGATCGATCTAAATGACCTAAACCGATATCTGGAAGCGCATTCAAGTAAAGCTTCGGTTCCAGAAGCGGGTTTAACCAGCAGCGTCCGCAAAATGACAGATATATCAATAGAAGATTCTTTAACAAGTCAGGAAATTCTCTCTGAAAGGATGACAGAGGTCGTCGAAGCCGCTGCATCTTCTCAGAGTCTGGCTCGCAGGGGACATCCGGAAGCGATCGCCCGCGTACTGGGTGAAAATCTCCAGTCATTAGGAGTGCGGGTAAAGGTTGTCTCCAGAAGCCTGCGAAAAAATCATGGTAATTTATCGCCCGGAACTGCAAACTCAGGGATAAAGGAGCGTCGCCTTTGGGTATTTTGCGAATCTGCCTACAGTCCAGATCGGTCATTGCTGGCTTCCCCAATTGCCCAGAAGTTGAGGGATTTGCATCTGAAGGGATTCCGGGATGCTGTAATTATCAGTCAGGTGAGCGGTGAAGAAACTCCCGATTGGATGCTGCGCGTGGATCTGACCCCGCCGGAGCAAATGCTCCGGGAGTGGGCGGCTTGGGGCGATGAGGAAGCGATCGCCAGATTGCTGGATGGGGCGACAGAGCATCTGCATATGGAAGTATCGGCGGTGTTAAAGGAATCTACACTGCATATTTCCTGTACGGGTCAGAATAAATCTGCCAGCGTTGCTAACGATAACATTCCCCTACCGGATAAGCCGTCCGCGATTAATGCGATCGCACCGCTTCTGCACTCGCTTGCACCCAGAGGTATTCAAGCGGCTATTATTTACGGAAACCCATCGGATTCCGCATCCCCAGCTTGGGTAGATTGGCTGAATTTACCGGCAGCAAATCAACCGGAATTAGCCACCTCGGCAGAGGATCTCGCAGCTGCGGGAGATGAAGAAGCGATCGAATTTTTGCTGGGACGAATACTCAACCCAGACCTGGATTGGCGTTTGGCAGATGGCGGCATTCGCGTACAAGCGCGACGCAAAGAAGACTTGCTCCACATCATGACGGATGGGGCGGTTTGTCCGGTGCAGCGGCAGGTAGCTGGGCCGACGGCTAACTTTGTGCGCGAGCTGGAAATACCCGGCATTTCCGGTGTCAGAGTTTATGGCCGTCGCGCCGGTCAAAAACAACCGTTGTGGAACTATGGAGTCGATTTTTCTGCCAGACATCGCCAAGCAGAAGAGATTGCACCAGAGTTTGCCACCAGCGATGAGTACGTCGAAGAAGTGACAACCGCAACGCTCAACTTGGGGAATTCTCTGGGAGAAAGGTTAAGCGATGTCACGGTAGCGACAGAGGCAAAGACTGTTTCGCAGTCGGTAAGCGAATCCGCAGAAAATAAACTGGGGCGCGGTTGGTATGAGAAAAAGCAGGCCCTGTTCGATGTGCTGGTGCGATCGCAAATCTTTACTCCAGGCGGACAAACTCAAAATCTTATCTCTTTACCCGGTCAAGCCAGCTACCAAGGAGTTAAAGTGGCTTTGGTTTGGGGCGCGGTGGGAATTATGCTGACTTGGAGTGTGGATTTAGTTCTGGGTCAGATGCTCAAAAACAGAGAGATTCAGCTCAAAGAGTCTTTAGTCCTCAGTCAAAAGTCATTAGTCAAAGACACTGAAGAAACTAGGGATGAGGAAGGACAAAAGGCAACAAACACGGCAGCCAATTCCTTCAAATTACCCCAAGTTTCCCTCAAGCAAACGCCTACTCAAAATTCCAAAGTATTTAATTCTTCAGGATTTACCAAACTGGATTCAACCGAAGCCAGTCTAGACACGGTAGAGAGTACAACTTCTTTTACCAACCTACCATCGCCAAACCCCAGCTTCAACAACCGTCAGTTAGACGAAAAACTGACCCTTTACCAGCAGCGCGTGGCTGAGAAAGGGCCGCCAGATATCCTGATTGTCGGCAGTTCCAGGGCATTACGGGGCGTCGATCCGCAAACGTTGCAAAAAGCCCTAGCCGCAGAGGGTTATGGAAAACTGGAAGTGTTTAACTTTGGTGTCAACGGTGCGACTGCCCAAGTGGTAGATATGCTGCTGCGCCGCTGTTTGACGCCAGAACAATTGCCGAAAATGATTATTTGGGCAGATGGTGCCCGTGCGTTTAACAGCGGTAGAGTAGATGCTACCTACAATGCTCTCGCCGCATCCCCTGCCTACAAACAGTTGGTATCCGGTACATTACCCAGACAAAATTCTCTGGATGGCCAAGCTGCCAAAAATTTAGAACCTTTCACCGCTACATCAAGCCTGCCGGGGGCAAGCGGCCAAATGTTTATTAACTCGCAAGCGATCGATGAGTGGTTGAATCAGTCTTTGGGTACTATATCCTCTACCTACCAACAGCGCGATCGTCTGCAAGCAATGCTGCGCGAGCAATTTGCCGATACATTGAGTTTTGGTGCTAACGATCGTCAGAAACAAGCGCCGTCAATACTGCGTCAGAATGCGATCGCTTGGGATGGATTCTTGCCTTTGACTCTGCGCTTCAATCCCACTACTTACTACGAAAAGCACACCAAAGTTACGGGGGAACACGATAACGACTATAAAAGTTTCCAGCTAGCAGGTAACCAAACCAGCGCTTTAGAATCTTTCCTTCAGTTCACCCAAGCAAACCAAATTCCTGTAGTTGTTATAAACTTACCCTTGACAAAAGAATACTTAGACCCATTGCGGACTAAGTACGAGCAAGAATTTCAAATGTCTATGTTGCGCCTCTCCCTCAGTCGGGGATTTATCTTCCGCAACTGGAGTCAGCTATGGCCCTCACGCCATGACTACTTCTCCGATCCCAGTCACCTCAACCGCTACGGTGCTACCGCCGTGTCCGAACGACTGGCTCAAGACCCGCTGATTCCCTGGCCCAAAAAATAGGGATTAGGGGTTAGGG
>NZ_JACJUP010000773.1:0-3479 GCF_014748295.1 Planktothrix sp. FACHB-1355
TCCAACCTTGTTCGCCACTTTCATCAACAAACACGACTCCTTGATGAATTGTTTCTAACATGGCGCTGAAGCGTGCTTGTAATTTATCCAGGCGTAGGGTAGTATCGCTAAACTTCAATAAAGTTCGCAATTGACCGAGTAGCGACTCGATCAACTGCTGCAAGTGCGAAGAGATATTCGCTTGGCGATACCAAATGAGCAAAATTGCCCCCCGCAAACTGCTTTCATCTTGCAGTGGCAACACCGCCAGGGATTTAGTTCCTTTGGCTAATAATACGTGAAAAGCATTGGGAGTGGACGGGTAATCTATATAATAAAGACAGCGATTTTGGGAGAGCGCTTCCGCGAAAAGTGCTGGCGTAGTCAAGCGAGCGGGTAAAGTTCTGGAAGGCAAACTTACCAAAACTTCTGCCGTCACCTCGTCTAGTTCCCGCAGAGCGATCGCCGCATCCGCACAAGCATAGTCGCGCAGTAAAGTCAAAACCTGACTGATAATTGTATTAGCCCGAATTTCCCCGCTACCGTACTTGGCAGTTATATCAATTTCCGAAAGAGTAGCCAGCACGGATTGAGAAGCCAATCGCCACTCGATATTTTGCAAAAACCGACGAATTAAGCTGCCGAATAATGGTAAAGTTGCTATTTCAACTGCCGGACGCAATAGCATCCCATCACCGTGCAGTATTCCGATTAGCAATGCCCCTAATCCCAGGAACGGCGCAACTCGCAGTGGAGAAAGAGGGAGTAGGGTGCAGAATGTGAATATCCCTGGTGCTAACAGCCACAGGAGTGTCCATTTCTCCACCACACCCAACAGGACAAGTAAGATAGCAAGACCGATGGAGACGGCTTCAAAAGTCGGCAGTCGATCGGGATGATGAAATGGTAACTGAGAACCCAAATTATTTTCTGTTATGCGGCAAGACATTGAGCGATCGCACTCGTTACTATCTCAGGCGCACTGATATGAGGTAAGTGACCTCGTGCGTCGATCCGAACAAGCTTACTTTGAGGAATTTTATCTGCCATGTATTCCCCGACTTGAGGTGGTACGGCAATATCATCACTCGCCTGTAGAATTACAGTCGGGACCTTCAGTCGCGACAAATCAGCTCGGTGATCCGACTGATAAATTACCTTAGCAACCGCTTGGGCGATATCGGGACGAGTTGCTGCCAGAGTTCTGGCAAACTCTGCCGCCAACTCGGGTTTATCTTCGGTAGCCATTGCTATGGGAGCAAAGCCGCTTGCCCACGCATAATAGTTGGCTGACATAGCTTCGTAAAAGGCATCCAATTCATCCTGCTCAAAGCCACCGTAATATCCAACATCATTGAGATAACGGGGAGAAGCATCCAGAAAGATCAGATCGCTGAAGCAATCTGGCTCAACTAATGCTGCCAAGAGGCTAACCATACCGCTAACAGAATGACCGACCAAAATGCTTTTAGTTAGCTTTAACTCGGCACACAAATCGAGCAAATCCTCTGCGTAACTGTAGAGGCTGCTGTAGCGACGCGGACTGTAAGCAGAAAAATCTGATTTACCCGCGCCGACGTGATCGAAAAGTACGATGCGAAAATTGGGCGCAAATGTTTCTACCTGTTGTCGCCACGCGGTCTGATCCGAGCCAAAGCCGTGGGCAAAGACGATCGTCCGATCGCCGCTACCTAAAACGTTGACGTTATTGCGCTGCATTATGCTAGTAGTCTTCATAAGCTAGCAATCCTTTTTTTGTTTACTTACTCAACAACTTAACTTAAGAACAAATTAAGGCTATATCAACTACGATAAAACTTTGGCTAATACCTAGACTACGAGAATATACGGTATTTGACACCTGTCTGAAAATGAGGTATTAGCCAAATAATTTCTGTCTGCCATTCTCCAGCAAAAATTAAGATTTTCTATGGAATTAGTATCGCAGTATTCAGCCCTCTTGCCTGTGACATGAGGTAAAATTATGTTTGATGTGATATTTCAAAAAGCTACAAAAGTTTAAGAAAGCCTTCTGTTTGTGAGAGACTTGTTTATTCTCTCCCTCTCCCACTCTCCCCCTCTCCCCTTCTCATGTCCGAGTCTCCCATTACCGTTACCGTCAAACTCTTCGCTGCTTACCAAGAAGCCTATGGCGTTCCGGAGCTAGTATTAGAATTCCCAGTTGCCACACCGATCGCAGCTGTGCTGGAGCGTTTGATTGCCGAACATCCCGAACTCGCCCAATGGCGCGATTTGACGCGCTTTGGCATCAATCTGGAGTTTGTCGAACCCAATACCCTCCTACAAGATGGCGATGAGGTGGTGCTGATTCCACCTGTGAGTGGAGGTTAGAAAAGTCAAAAGTCAAAAGTCAAAAGTCAAAAGAAAAAAGTTAAAAAAAAAGGGTCTATAGCCTGGGACGTTGCTGTTGAGAATATCCAAAACTTAATTTTCTACATAAGTTATCAATTTCTAAAATATTGCCTTTTGTTTAAATTTATTGGAATTCAATCCCACCAGTAGGTAATCGCGATCGCATCGGGCTGTTGAAAGTCCTTGCCCGAATAGATACTCTTCCAGTCGAGTGTCTATCAGGAAAACTCTGGATGAGTTGTAGAAATATTTCATAACTTGTAGAGATATTTCATTATTTGTAGAAATGTTTCATGACTTGTAGAAACCTTCGATTTAAGGTATTCACAGCAAACCCGACAAAAAAGGTCGGGTATATTTGACTCGCTGTGGAGGTCGTGCTAGCATCAATCGAAAGTTGACAGACACCGAGGGAGAGCAGGCACCATGACCCAGACGATCGCAGCCCAAGCAACCACAACCGCCACCTTTAAATCGCTCAAGTGTAAGGAGTGCGGTGCAGAGTACGAGCCCAAAGCAACGCACGTCTGCGAGTTCTGTTTTGGCCCCTTGGAAGTGGCTTACGATTACGATGCTCTCCGCCGCACTGTCACCCGCGAAACCATTCAGGCAGGGCCAAACTCAATTTGGCGCTACCGCCCGTTTTTACCGGTCGCTACCAACAACCCGATCGATGTGGGAACAGGCATGACACCGTTGGTGAGAGCAAATCGCTTAGCTCGTCGTCTGGGATTGAAAAAGCTATATATTAAAAACGATGCCGTCAATATGCCGACTCTCAGCTTTAAGGATAGGGTCGTGTCTGTCGCCCTAACTAGAGCTAGAGAGTTGGGTTTTTCTACAGTATCTTGTGCCAGTACGGGAAATTTAGCGAACTCTACAGCTGCGATCGCCGCTCATGCCGGTCTTGACTGTTGTGTCTTCATCCCCGCCGATTTGGAAGCAGGTAAAGTTCTCGGTACGTTGATTTATGGCCCCACCGTGATGGCGGTGCAAGGAAATTACGACCAAGTAAACCGCCTCTGCTGCGAAGTTGCCAATACACACGGGTGGGGATTTGTCAATATCAACCTGCGCCCCTACTATTCGGAAGGTTCCAAAACCTTGGGTTACGAAGTAATAGAACA
>NZ_JACJUP010000774.1:0-3412 GCF_014748295.1 Planktothrix sp. FACHB-1355
AGATCTTCTAAAAAAGTGCAAGAAAGTTTAAATGAATACACGATAAATCTGACACCAACCTACCCTAAATTGGTAAAAACAATTCCTCACCAACAGCGGGTAGACGCAAGACGGCGTGAAACCAATATCTCTGTTAGCCAAGCTTTTTATAAGCAGGAAGATCGCGAACAGAAAACCAGTTTGAATGCTAAACTGGCAGAACTAAATTTTTATGAAGAAAGCATTGAATCTAATTGTCCGGCAGAAGAAGCGGTTAAGCTTTTTAAGGCTAACCCTTTGCTTCCCGGTATCATCCTCTCCGAACAAGGTAAGTTTTGTGGGATGATTTCGCGGCGGCGGTTTTTCGAGTATATGAGCCGTCCATATGCTTGCGAGTTATTTTCAAAAAGACCTATTTTTGCACTCTACGGTTTTGTTCAGACTGAAATTTTAATCCTTAATATCAATACGTCGATTGTGGTAGCATCTCGGCAGTCTTTACAGCGATCGCCTGAGTTGCTCTACGAACCGATCGTTGTACAAGACGAACGGGGAATATACAAAATGTTAGACGTACATCAGTTACTCTTGGCTCAGTCGAAAATTCACGACTCTGTAACAGAAGCACTTCGGCAAGCTGAAGTTAAATATCGCAGTATTTTTGAAAATGCTGTGGATGGCATCTTTCAAACAACGCTGGATGGGCGTTACCTCAGCGTTAACCCAGCACTGGCACATATTTACGGTTACGACTCGCCGGAGGAACTAATACAGAGTTACACCGATATCGGACGACAACTTTATGTAGATCCCTATCGGCGGGCTGAGTTTGTTGCTAAGATTGAAAAATACGACTTTATATCCAGATTCGAGTCACAGGTTTATCGCAAAGACGGTAGCATTATCTGGATTTCCGAAAACGCTCGCACAGTTCGAGACGAAAAGGGCAATTTACTTTATTACGAAGGTACTGCGGAAGATATCACCGAGCGCAAACAGGCAGAGGAAGCTTTGCGCCAATCGGAAGCGCGATCGCGCCAACAAGCAGCTGAACTGCAAGCAGCTTTACAGGAACTTCAAAAAACACAAGCTCAATTGATTCAAACTGAAAAAATGTCCAGTTTGGGACAGTTGCTTGCTGGTGTTGCTCACGAAATTAACAACCCGGTTAACTGCATTTACAGCAATCTTCCTCACACCCATCGATATATAGAAGATTTGCTCAATCTCCTCAAGCTCTACGCTAAGCACTATCCCCAACCTCACGAGGAGATCCAAGCTGAGACTGACGCGATCGACTTAGAATTTTTGATGGAAGATTTGCCCAAAATATTGTGTGCTATGCAGCAGGGAGCAGAACGCATTTGCGAAATAGTTTTGTCGCTGCGAAATTTCTCGCGCCTGGATGAAAAGCAAATGAAGCCCGCCGATATTCACCAGGGAATTGATAGCACTCTGCTCATCTTGCAACATCGCCTCAAAGCAAAGGGAGGACATCCAGAAATTCAGGTGATTAAAGAATACGGCGAATTGCCTTTGGTAGAGTGCTATCCCGGACAAATTAACCAGGTATTTATGAATCTGCTTAGCAATGCAATTGATGCTCTGGAAATGGGGACTGGGGAAAATAATCTATTCCCAATACCGACAATTTGGATTAGCACCCAAGTTGTAGGCGATCGCGTCAGAATATGTATTGCCGATAATGGCCCTGGTATGACCCAAGATACCCGCAAGCAGATGTTTGAACCTTTCTTTACCACCAAACCCGTCGGTAAAGGTACGGGTCTCGGTTTATCGATCAGCAGTCAGATTATTGAGGAAAAACACAATGGCAAATTAGAATGTAGTTCTGTACTCGGACAAGGCACAGAGTTTGCGATCGAAATCCCGATTCGTCAGTAGAAGTGAGGGCGTCGGGGTTAGGGGTTAGGGGTTAGGGGTTAGGGGTTAGGGACTAGAGGAAGAGACAAGAGGGAACAGGGAGAGGGAGAGGAGGAAAGGGAGGAATTTTGACTTTTGACTTTTGACTTTTGACTTTTGACTCCCCTAGCCCCTAGTCCCTACCTAGCTATTGCTAAAGCATCTAAACTACTGCCATCGCTGATGAGACGCCCATCTTCCATATAGACAATGCGATCGGCAATATCCAAAATGCGGTTATCGTGAGTAACTAATAAAATTGTACAACCTTGCTCTTTCGCTAATTTCTGCATCAATTCTACCACATCTCGTCCCGATTTTTTATCGAGAGCGGCAGTAGGTTCATCTGCTAGCACAATTTTCGGTTTACCTACCAAAGCGCGAGCAATTGCTACCCGTTGTTTTTGTCCTCCCGATAAGTCATCAGGATAGTAATTGATGCGATTTCCCAATCCGACTGCTTCCAACATTTCTTTAGCGCGATCGTTCATTTCTGCTGGTGGAATTCCTCGATGTACTTCCAATCCCATTCGCACATTTTGTAGCGCCGTTAAACTGCCGTGCAAATTGTGAGCTTGGAAGATATAACCGTTATGGCGTCGCGCTTCTGTTAATTGTTTTTCTTTAGCACCGCAAAGTTCTTTTCCTAACACCTTCAAACTTCCCTCTTGTGCAGAACGCAACCCACCGACTAAAGTTAGGAGGGTAGTTTTACCGGAACCGGATGGCCCAGTCATGATGATAATTTCACCTATATTTATCTGCAAGTTAATATTAAATAATGCTTGCTTTCGGAGTTGACCTTTACCGAAGTAATGATTGAGGTTGACGACAGAAATAACGGCGGACGAACTCGAATTACTTTGCATAGCCCCTATTAACTCTGTAGCTTCCATACTTATCTGTGTTTATCTGTGTTTATCTGCGGTCATCTGTGGTTAAAAATATCCCAGATACAGCTGCCGATAATTTCTCTCTAGAACATATCTGCTGGGTCAGCAGATTGTAATTTGCTTGTCGCGATCGAACCGGAAATCACACACATAATAATAGTTAACGACAAAACCATAATTGCCCGAAACAACGTCATATAAATTGGCAAATTTGTGGCATTGCGAGCTAAATTATAAAGTCCCAAAGGTACGATCATTCCCGGTATAAAACCCAGAACTGCCAAAATGAGTGCTTCTTCAAAAATCACGCCTAGCAAGTAGGAATTGTGATAACCCATTGCCTTGAAAGTAGCGTATTCCTTGATATGGGCATTTACATCAGTGGAAAGAACTTGATAAACGATAATTACACCGACGATAAAACCCATCGCTACACCCATACCGAAAATAAAGCCGATCGGACTTCCCGTTTTCCAATAATTTTCTTCAAATTTGATGAATTCTGCGATGGTTAGCACTTTCACATCTTCAGGTAGGTAAGCTTTTAATGCCGCCGCTACCTGAGTTGAATCTGCACCCGGTTCGATATAAATTAAACCCAGACTGATACTACCAGC
>NZ_JACJUP010000775.1:0-3429 GCF_014748295.1 Planktothrix sp. FACHB-1355
CAATGGTGGCAAAGTTTGTGGCAAATTACCGAAATTACTTATCCTGGTGGATAACTTATTTGAAATTTCAAATCAGCAATTCTCAATCTAAAATCTAAAATTTGAAATTACCAATGGCTATTGAAATCAGACTATTAAATAGATTCCAACTTCGTCCGAAAACGAATGACGAAACTTTATTAGATTTGCCGATCGTAGAATTGGCTCCAGTTTCCACAAGCAATTTACCGCATATTTCCAGCATCAGTTGCGTGGTGGAAGGGGAACCGCGACAATTAGGAGCGCAAATCCAAGCGGCGTACAGAACATTTACGTTTAAACAACCTATCAGACTATACGCTCCTCAACGATTAAGACAAGACCCTTACCCATTGGATAAACCATTACCGGGAAATGTCGGTTGCACTTTGCTGGTAATTGTGGAATATTTCGACTCTGACGCCGCTGGAAATCCGATTTTAGCGATACCGCAAACAGCAAGCAAAAGTTGCTACTTATTTACTCCCAAAACCGAACCGGAAATACCTGCGATCGACATTAATAAAATTGAACCACAACCAGCAGTAATTGTCGAAGAAAAGCCTAAACCAGTTGAAAAAAATCTTAACGAATCTACCGACTGGTTAGCGATCGATTTTGGCACATCCAACTCCACAGTCACCCTGTTTGATGCAAGTTTTGTATCCAACGAAAAAAGCTTACCCAAAGAACAAAAAGAACGGTTAGGCGAACTATTGGTAGAATGGTTGAATTCCACAACTGTTGATGCGTTAGCTGGTGTGAGTGTAGCGGAGTGGGAAAGATTTATTGGCGATATCAAAAAAGATGTGGAAATACCCGAAATGGGTACTCTCAATGACCAAGCTTTGCTAGTCACGATCCGCAAAATCGAAACTTCCTTGGGAAATCGTCCCGAATCATTCCGCCGCGCTGCTAACAAAAAATTAAACCATATTTACCACGAAGTCTTCCGCGTCCCGCCTTTATCATCGCAAAATCTGCTCCGAGTTTCTTTGGATCTGGGAAGTGAAGCAAAGGAAATACCCAGCGAGTTGGAAATCCAAAGTCTGAAAGCTTTAAAGGTACTCATGGGAAACAGAGTTCTTCAGAACAGAAGAACAGCTTTTTCCGAAACTAAAGGAGAAGAAATTAACGGGAAGTTTCATCATTCGCCGAAGCGATATTTCGGTCAACAACGGGATGCAATGCAAGTAAAATGGGAGGGAGTTGAGTCAGAAATTACCAGCAACGAATTAATTCAAGCTGCTTGGGGTTATTTGATCGAGAATACCAAAAAATATTACGAAACCAGAACTTCTGGTAGGTCTTCGCGTCGAGATATTACTACCGCAGTTGTGACTTATCCGGCGGTAGCGCCGCCAGTGGTGCGTCGCGAAATTGAGCAAATGGTGAGTGCGTTGGGGATGGATTTCGTAAAGACTGATTACGATGAAGCTGTCTCGGTAGTAATCTTTTTCTTATGGCGGGAATTCGGCGGCGATTTGAATATTGGGATTGAATCTTTCAAAACTCGCTGTCATTGGGATGGGAAAAAATGGTCGCAAAATGTCTTGGTTTTGGATATCGGTGGGGGAACGACGGATTTAGCTTTGATTAACCTTTCTCTGGAAGAGAAAGACCCGTTTGAACGAGATGAAGATCGGGGTGCTGGGGGAAGGTACTACGTGCTAACTCCCACGTTTATTGGCTCTTCGGGTCATTTGCAATTAGGTGGAGAGTTAATTACGCTGCGGATTTTTAAATTGCTGAAAGTGGCGATCGCAGATTGTTTGCTGACCGCAGTAACTTCAGGAGATTTGGAATGTCAAAAGCTGGAAGATGAGATTGCGGGATTGAGCGATCGCTTCCTCACTAAAGATGGCAAATATAAAATTGGTTCCTTGTGGGAATGCGTTGACAAGAAAACCTCCAATCCTGAAGAAGACCCCGCTTATAACGACGCGCTGAAAGATGCAGAAAAAATCCTACCGACGAAATGGAAAAATAATCCCTCTCGCTTGCAAACTTTTTACGAAATTTGGGATTATGCGGAAGAAATAAAAATTGAAATTAACCAAAATATAGACCGGGAAAGGGTTGTACTTACTGAGAAAAAGATTTCTGATTTGCTCAAACAAAGTGGAATTGACTTCAAGGTGAAATCTGCCGATCGCCTCAACGTGAAAATAAACAGACAGCAATTTGAAAATGCTGTTTCTCCGGTAGTTGAAGATGCAGTACGCATCGCCAAAGGACTGGTGGAAAGTCGCTTGGGATATCAGTCAGAAAATCACCGCCAAGAAAAAGTCGATTGGTTAATTTTATCCGGTCAAACGTGCAAAATTTATTTGGTAGAAGAACTGGTAAAACAAGAGTTTAGCAAATATGACTATTTCGTTTGGAATCCAGAACGAGTAACTTTTGTACCAGAATTTAGTAAAATGGCGACTTCGGTGGGTGCTTGCTATGCAGAAAAGCTGCGTCAGTACGGTTTTGATTTAGAAGCAGCAAAGGGAATGCTGCGTCTGGGTGTCAATCAACTAGATATCGATGTCAAAAATTTGTTTTATTTTCTCCCTTGTTCGTTTACCCTAAAAACTCAGGGAGAAAGAGATCGATTGATTTTCCGGAATGGTCGGGAACTGCGTCAACTTAGCGATCGCGATTCGATCGCCAAAACTCGCAGCGATTGGGAAGGAGTTCCCTTAACTATTACGATCTACCGTCAAGATTTTGATGGCGCAAATCCGATGCTCTGGGGAGGATACAATATTAATAGATTGGTACGCCAATTGGGAATGGAAGAAGATGAGTTTAAGGCGAAAATTAAAGTTCAATTTGAAATCGACCAAAAATTGCAATTTAAATTACTGTTTTGTCAGGGAACTCCCCATTCCTTAATTAGTGCTAGCTGTGAAAGTTTGGATCTCAAAAAAGCGATCGCAGCAGCATCGCCGGAATTAGCTAACCAACCGATTATTTCCCAAGATGGTAAATTGCTTTGCGATATTGCAGTTTACGTGATCGAATTGCAAACTGTCAGCGTTGGGCCAAAAGATCCGCCTCTCGTATTCGACAGTCAAGTTGATTATAGCAAATTTATGGAAGGTTTTCGTTATGAAAGTAATGTCAAAGAACAAGGAACTGGATTAATTAGCAAACCTTTACCTGAATTTCCTCGTAAAGGAAAACATACTTTCTGTTTTCGCGATCCTATAACCGATCGATGGGAAACAATTGGCGAATTAAGCCGTCCGGGTGGCAAAAGCGATTATAATTATCAATATTATGTCACTCTCGACGATAAAGGTATTCTGCGAATTCACGCGGGAGAAATACCTTATTGGACATCTGATAATCCCGAATGTCTCAAACAAGAAGGATGCGTTTTTGAAACGGGGTTGGAGGATAAACCGAAAGAAATTGATG
>NZ_JACJUP010000776.1:0-3468 GCF_014748295.1 Planktothrix sp. FACHB-1355
GGATTAACTTTTTGCAACCGTTTTTCTGCCATCCTAAAAAAACCATATCCAATTTAATATTACAGCACTTTCTTTTCTATATCAGACATTATATAATCTCTGATATAGGTGCAACACCCAGTTTTGATGCAGGAAAGAAAAAATGCTAGCCACCATATCCCCCTACGAAGAACCAGAATCGTCCCCCTCATACTGCTGTTTGACCATTGACCCAGAATTCCAAAACCTGATTCCCCCGCCATCAACTGAAGAACTAGCCATATTAGAAGCTAACTTAAGCCAAGAAGGTTGCCTTCAACCTCTCATAGTCTGGAAAAACCACAATATCCTTCTAGACGGTCATAACCGTTACCAGATATGCACCCAACTGCATATCCGGTATACGACTCTAGAGATTGAACTGCCAAACAGAGAAGCTGCACTAACCTGGATTGTCAACCACCAGTTGGGACGACGTAACATCACCCCAGAAACCGCCAGCTACCTGAGAGGAAAGCGATACTCCTTACTCAAAGGCAATCGGGAGGACAATCTAAAGCAGAACTCACCGAAGGGACAAAATGTCACTTCGGTAGATATAGCCGAAGAATTGGCCCAACAGTATAAAGTTAGCAGTCGTACCATCAAACGAGATGCCCAGTTTAGTGAAGCGATCGATACGCTAGCATTAGCAATGGGAGAAGAAATAAAGCAAGATATCCTGGGACGCAACGCGAATATCCCTAAAAAAGAAGCACTCTCGCTGTTTCAAATCGTGAAAACTGAAGGCGAACAGGTAGCACGTCATCGATTAGAGCAATTACGCCATCCCATTGATATCGTCGAACGAATTAGGAACAAAAAGCTCCTTCCCAACCCCCGGCGCGTCGGTGAAGTCTGTCAAATCGTAGCTAAAGGCGATACAGAATTAAAAAAAGTTTCGGGATGTTGGTGCATAATCGTTGGGGTAAACACCTACAGTTGTGCAATACGGACGTGGAAAATGGACTTTGATGCAGTCAAACCTGAGAATTTAGAACCCATTGATGGCGCTTCTGAAGAAAAAGCAGCTTTCATAAGTTCGCGCATTAGGCAATTAGCTGACAAAATGTATGAAGATTTCGACCCCACCCACGCAGCTGCATTAGAAGCATTTGGTAGATTACCAAATCCCGCTACTCTAACTCCTAAACAGGAACGTTTATTAGCTTTTCTGGAAACAGAATATTCAGGAATTTAATGCTGTACATCGATATTTTCCTATCTTGCCATCATGCCATTCTCAACGGTATACTCATCACCCGTCAAACCAAAAGAGATAAAGAATATCACTTTCAAGATTGGTTCAATGCTAGATTAACCAATTTGCAAACTACCATTCCCTTTAACTTCGAGCAACCAGGTAGAAACACTTATCCCGACTTCAGAATTATTCAGAATCCAGAAGGTTATGAAATCAAAGGATTAGAATATCCAGGTAGATATAAAGATTACGACAGCAACAGCCAAGTTCAACTGTTAATTTAAAATCCAGCCGAGAACAAGAAGACGTGATGCAAGAAGCTGAAGAAGATGATGTACAATTATAACTAATTTAAATAATTATGGAAGCTTTAGATACTCAAATACCTTTTCTATATGAAGAAACTGCATTTTCTAAATCACCACAATATCTTAGAGATATAAAAGCTATAGAAGATGAAAATTTTCCTTTTGAACAATTAAGCATAATCGCCGAACAAGAAAGCTGGCGCAAAGAAATAAACAGACCAATTTATTATATTCATAAATGGTGGGCAAGGAGACTTGGCTCAGTATTCCGTGCTATTATTATTTCTACGTTTTCTCCTCAAGTTTCCGACATCCTCAAATTATTTTATCAACCCTTGGACTTGAAAGGAGTAAAAGTATTCGATCCATTTATGGGTAGCGGTACGACTATAGGGGAAGCAATCAAACTCGGTGCAACAGCAATTGGGCGTGATATTAACCCTGTCGCTTATTTTTTAGTGAAAAATGCGCTTAATAAAAAAGATAAGCACCGGATTATAGAATCCTTTGAGGATATTAAGAAAAGTGTCAGCGATCGCATTCAACAATATTACACAACTATCCTAGAAAATGGCGAAACTGCTACTGTTCTCTACTACTTCTGGGTAAAATATTTACCTTGTCCAGCTTGTACTCATCCGGTTGATTTGTTCTCATCATACATCTTTTCAAAGCACGCTTATCCGAATAAGTTTCCGCAAGCTCAAGCTATTTGTCCAAACTGCGAAAATATTAGCACGATTCATTATAATGATAATAAAATAATCTGTCATAAATGCCAGTCAACTTTTAACCCGCAAATAGCTAATGTCAAAGGTCAAAAAGCTACTTGCAAGCATTGTAGTCATACATTTTCTATCGTTAAGGCAGTACAGAATTACGAAAAACCACCAGCACATCGGATGTATGCTAAATTGGTACTCCTAAAAGATGGTTTAAAGCAATATTTGCCAATTAATGAATATGACATAACTCTGTATGAGTCAGCCAAAAAAGAATTAAGTAGTCGCTCAAATGCTTATCCAATAGTAGCAATAAAACCTGGTTACAATACCGACCAAGTTCTTAATTATTGTTATCGTTACTGGCATGAAATGTTTAACGAACGCCAGTTATTATGTTTGAATATATTAGCCGAAAAAATTAAAAAAATTAACGATATAACAATTAGAGATTTATTTACCTGTCTTTTTTCCGGTGTTCTTGAATTTAATAATATGTTTGCTTCCTTCAAAGGCGAAGGAACAGGCGCAGTACGTCATCTATTCTCTCATCATATCCTCAAACCAGAACGCACGCCATTAGAGGCTAATCTTTGGGGAACGCCCAAAAGTTCTGGGGCATTTTCGACATTGTTTGAAAGCCGAATATTAAAAGCGATAGATTATTGCGAAAAGCCTTTCGAGATTAAAGTAGTTCAGAATAAAGTCAAGGTAGTCACGGAAAAATTATATGGTTTATCTCCTGCTATGGGATTGGAAATAGTAGACAGTTTTGATAAAATTAGCCATAACAGAACTGTATATCTCGACTGTGGAGATTCGGCGGAAATCGATATTCATACAGAAAGCATTGATGCTATTATAACAGACCCGCCATTTTTTGATAACGTTCATTATTCCCAATTAGCAGATTTCTTTTATGTTTGGCAGCGTTATCTAAAGTCAGACAAGATAATATCTAATGAGACAACGCGCCATCCAAATGAAGTACAATCAAGCGAAATTAGTGTTTTTGCGGAACGCTTGCAACGAGTATTTTGTGAATGCTACCGAGTTTTGAAACCAGATGGTTTGATGGTATTTACTTATCACCATTCAAAAGCTGAAGGATGGCAGGCGATTTTACGCGCTATAGTTAATTCTGGTTTGGTAATTATTGCAGCTCATCCAATTAAGTCGGAGATGTCTGTCGCTACTCCTAAAAGCCAAGCTAATT
>NZ_JACJUP010000777.1:0-3464 GCF_014748295.1 Planktothrix sp. FACHB-1355
GGGTGACAGGGGGCTTGGGTGGATTCGGCTTACGAACGACCGGTAATTCGGCCTTAGCTTGTTCGGAACCGCTAGAAGACTGGGGGAACTGATTCGGAGAGGGACTCATAAGAACTCCTTGCAGCGGAGACACACTTCCTCTGGCTCCTCGTGAGAGATAAGCACAAACTGGACTTGGGTACAAAATGCCCGGTCGATAACCGAGAATCTTTGCAAATCCCTTGTACTAGCCAGAAGCCAAAACCTAGTATCTACTACTCTATTCGCTCTCGCGTTCCTCCGGAGTTCACAGCGCGGGAACTTCGCCGACAATGACTGTCGCCGCAGGTGTACTGCCGTTGGCGATCGCGGACCGATGATTAGATCGGCGTGCCTATTTTACTGAATGCAATTAATTTTCGGTGCAATCCGCAAAGTTTCTTTGAGACTGTCACATTTTGGCCTTCTGGCCGAGGGATTGCGGTTCATTGCAATTAACAATGAACTGCCAACCATGACCGCAGCGAAATATCTCAATCTCAGATCGCGCTAACTATATCGTCTTTTTCTATATCGTTGATAATGAGATTAGAGTTCAAAAAAGTTGTGTGTCAGATAAAGTCCGTCGCTGGTTGATTGTAGGGATGATGGTCTTCGGAATCATTCCTTTTGTAGGGACGTCGATCGTTCCCCTCCTACAGGCTTTTCAGGGGGGGCAGCCTACTGGGGTAACGGCGACATCCGCTCAGGTGCAAGCGACGGCGATAAAGGAGGAACTACAAGCTAGAGCTAAGGGTTTCGAGCTGGTTTTGCAGCGAGAACCAGATAATCAAACGGCGCTCAAAGAATTGATCGCTACCCGTCAACAAATGGCTGGGCTGGGACTGGGCGATATCAAGGATGCGATCGCACCGATGGAAAAACTGGCTTCGCTCAATCCTAAAGACGTTGGGGTGCAGATAGACTTGGCCAGCTTTTACACTCAGCAGAAACGTTACGACGAGGCGATCGCAGTCTTGGATAAGGCGATCGACAGCAACAAAGAAGATTTTCGACCGGTGTTTGCCAAGGCAATTGTGCTGCAACAGCAAGGCAAAACCGAACAAGCCCAGCCCCTATTCGCTAGTGCTGCGGATTTGGCACCACCTGAGTTAAAAGAGCGAGTTAAGGCCCAAATCGCACAAATCAAAACTCAAACGCCAGCGCCCAAGGCTGATTCGACTACTTCTCCATCTACTCCATCTACAGATCGCTCTGTTAACCCAGCAGCAACCCCATCTTCAGAATCAACTCCAGCAAAAAATTAGCTTTGCTGGCAATAGTTTCCCAGCCTTGATAATGTCTTTAGTTAGAGTTCAAAGCACTCATGTGTCCCAAAAGCGCGATCGCGTAGCCCAAAGCAAAAATAACAACCGCTGGTTAATAGGTGCGGGGTTACTTCTGGTATTCATTACCGTAGGCGGATTTTTGCTTGGCAGGTCTTCTTTTTTGAGTCAAGCTTTTGTGCAAGAGCAATCCTCTGACCCAACGGCGGTGACACCTGCGGTGGAGTCCACTCAAGCTCTTCAAGCAGAACTGGAAATCCAGGTTAAAGGTTACGAACAGGTTTTGCAGCGCAAACCAGACGATCGAACTGCACTCAAAGGACTGATCGACACGAAGCTGGAACTGGTTCGCTTAGGTGTGGGTAGTATAAAGGATACGATCGAACCTCTAGAAAAACTCGCTAAACTCAGTCCGCAGCAAACTGAATACACGGTGCTGCTAGCTCAAACTAAGCAGCAAGTTGGCGATATTGAAGGATCTGCAACGATTTATCGCACGATTTTGGAGTCTAAACCAGGAGATCTCAAGGCTTTGGATGGACTGGTAAACTTGTTGCTGGATCAACAACGTCCGCAAGCGGCGATCGGATTGTTGCAAGATACGCTGGATAATGCACCCAAGCTGAATCAAATTAAGCCGGAAACTATAGATGAAGTTTCGGTGCGGTTGATGCTGGGACGAGTTTACGCGGAACAGGAAAGTTACCCAGAAGCGATCGCCGCTTTCGATCGAGCTATCAAAGCTGATAAGGAAGATTTTCGTCCGGTGTTAGCTAAGGCGATCGTACTCCAAAAACAAGGCAAAAATGAGGAAGCTCAACCTCTGTTTTCTTCTGCGGCGTCTTTAGCTCCAGCTCAATATAAAGACCAAATCAATCAGCTCGCATCTGCATCTCCACCGGCGGAAGTCCAAGAGTCACCCGATAGTAACTCCGACACCGATAGCGCGGAAACGGAAGAATCACCCGATGGGAACTCCAATACAGATAACACCGAACAAGGTAATTGAAGAGAGTCGGGGAGTGGGGGAGTGGGGGAGCGGGGGAGCGGGGGAATAAATGTTTTCCCTCTTCCCTTTTCCCTTTTCCCTTTTCCCTTTTCCCTTTTCCCCAGTCCCTAGTCCCGACGCCCTAGTCCCGACGCCCTAGTCCTAACTTCAAAACTATGCGATCGCGTCCTTGGTTTTTTGCTTCGTAAAGTGCCTTGTCCGCATTGGTAATTAGTGTTGTTGGCACATCATCTGGAGTGGGAATTGCACTAGCAACTCCCAAACTGACCGTAACGCAGTTGTTTACTTGGGAGCAAGGGTGGGGCAATTGCAGTTGATGAACTCGATCGCGCATAGCCTGAGCCACTTTCAAAGCTCCATGAGCCTCCGTATTGGGCAAAATAGCGGCAAACTCTTCGCCTCCGTAACGAGCGACCAAATCCGCCGGACGCTTGGCTGCAAGCCTTGCCGCTAGTGCGATCTGTCGCAGGCAATCATCGCCAGATTGATGTCCGTAGCGATCGTTATAAAATTTGAAATAATCGACATCTAATAATATTAAAGATAAAGGCTGTTTTTCCCGTGCGCCCCGCTGCCATTCTTGAAATAAATATTCATCAAAACGACGCCGATTCGCAAGTTGGGTTAAGCCGTCTAAGTTGGCAAGGCGTTCTAATTCCAAATTCGCTTGTACAAGCGCAGCTTCTGCTTTTTTGCGCTGAATCATCGACCCCAATTGGCTGGCAACTGCCTTGACAAGAGAGAGAGATCGATCGTCAGGTTTTATTTCCTGTTTTTGCAGAAACACCAAAACTGCTAGTACTTCTGACTCGAATACAATAGGAATTGCTAAGGCACCTTTAATTCCTGTTGCTGAGGCGATTGCCGCACGATGAAAAACCTGATGGTTCTCGCACGAGATATTGGCAATCCATTCCCACTTTTGAGTTTGCCAAACCCTTCCCAGCAAACCCTCACCGGGACCAAAGCAAAACGTCTCGCTTTGGTGTTGAAATTTATCGAAATGGACATGGCTAACATCCCAACAGCGACGACATTCAAGTGTAGTTGCTTCTGCATTAGGCATCCAAGCTTCCCCAAAATCCCAACCGATAGTCTGACAAACGTTTGCCAAAATTACTTCTAATGCTTCTTCTACATCGGCAGCAGAG
>NZ_JACJUP010000778.1:0-3451 GCF_014748295.1 Planktothrix sp. FACHB-1355
GAAGCGGCAAGTGTTATAACTTAATAGCTATGAAGTTTCAAGGGAACCGATCGCACACTATGGTTACTTCTGTGCCAAAGCCCACTCTGGATGTATCCGAAAGCAAAACGAAGGCGCTCAAAGAAAACATCCTCACGCCCCGCTTTTACACGACAGACTTTGAAACGGCGGCAAAGCTGGATTTGTCAGCCCAGGACAGCGAATTTCAGGCAATGCTGGCAGAAATGCGGGCGGATTACAATCGGCATCACTTTGTCCGGGATGAGACGTTCGATCGCTCTTGGGAAAACCTGACTGGAGAAGCCAGACAAGCATTTATCGATTATTTGGAGAGGTCTTGCGTTTCCGAGTTTTCCGGCTTTCTGCTATTTAAGGAACTCTCGCGCAAACTCAAGGATCGCAATCCCGTACTCTCCGAGATGTTTCACCTCATGGCGCGAGATGAAGCCCGTCATGCGGGATTCCTCAACAAAGCAATGGGCGATTTTGGCTCGACGATGGATTTAGCCTACTTGACAAAAAATCGAGTTTATACATTCTTCCCGATCGAGTGGGTAATTTACACAGTTTATCTATCAGAGAAGATTGGTTATTGGCGTTACATCATTATTTATCGCCATTTAGAAAAACATCCCGAAAATCAGTTTTATCCGCTATTCCGCTACTTTGAAAGCTGGTGTCAGGACGAAAACCGCCACGGAGATATTTTCAAAGCATTATTGCGATCGCAACCCAAACTCTGGCAAACTTGGCAATCTCGGTTATGGAGTCGCTTTTTCCTACTGACAGTATTTGCGACCCATACCCTCACCGTTCACGAACGCACTGGTTTTTATAACGTGCTGGGAATCGATGCAACCGAATTCGATCGGGAAGTCATTCGCAAAACCAACGAAACAGCAGCGCGTGCATTCCCATCAGTTCTCGACACCGAACATCCACAGTTTTTCGATCGCCTGCATCGCTGTTCCGATCTAAACTTGCAAATGTCCGAGATCGATCGGAGTTCTCAACCCAAATGGGTGAAAAAGTTGCGTAAATTACCATTGCAACTATCAATTATCGGTCATTTGGTGCGGATTTATCTGACCAAAGGGATTGACGCAGAAGCACTGAAAGGAACAGTGCGGTAATTTAGAAACCCGGTTTCTTGAAGAAACCGGGTTTCTGTGGTTTAGTTTTTTGGGGAGGGGAGAAGGGCGATCGTTTCCTTCATCAAATATAAGCTTCAACCTCCATTTTCAATTCTTGATGATAAGTGATCTAAATCAAGCGGATCGCTCTCAACATAATCCTTTGCTGTCATATCTTCCAGAGACACTACAAATCCTTCTGACGTTGAGGATCGAAGCGGTAGACAAACCAATTTTCCCCAAGCACGCAATCACCCTGACACCAATCTTTCAGAGCAGTATCTACTTCCTGAATCCAAACATCACGCTCATTGTTCACTACTGTTTCTTCGACTCCTTGCTGCTCTCGCTGGTCTAGATTTTCCTACCTCACGATGAATAGAATCTGGGAGCGCATCAACTAAATCTGCTGGATTTTGTGGCATACGTGACATTCGTGCTTCTTCCGATAAAGGCACTAATTCTGGTTTGACAGCAGCATTACCAGCACCAATAATTTGTTTAACTTCTTCGTGTTTACCTAGCGCCAATAAATCAATAAGAGGTCTACCATCACTACCGGGTTTCAATAACAAACTGCGATTGAGATTTGCACTTCCTCGATCGATATATTGAATCGTACCCAAAAGCCGATTTAGGTTTTCTTCGTTAAAGCGAGATAGCGGTTGTCCGCTTGCCCAAAAATGAAGACTTCGGCGTGAAACATGGAAAATTTTAGCCAGTTGCTCCCAAGTTAACCCACTCAATCTTCTCAGTTCATTAAGGGCTTTCTGCGTTACTTGTGGAGAACTGGTTGATGGTAGAGTAACGCCACTTGTGGTCATTTCCCAAGCAGCTAATAAATTGCGATCGCTTGTTATTGTGGAAGTGGTTGTGTTAGAACGAGACAGGAAAATACTACAGCCAATAAAGGGATGAGTATCTAAATTCCGCATCGCTCCCAGTGCAGAAGTACTCGATAACCGCTCATCCGGTTTTTTACCTAAAAGAGTAGTCATAATTCACCCCCAAAGCGTCGCAAAAATTCATCATTGACTACCCATCGAAAGAAAGTATAAATCCTTTCGGCAAACCGATTTGATTCACTCATTAACTCCTCAATGCTAAATTCTCTATTTTTGGAAAGGGACATATCTAAATCGAGTATCCAGCTAGGTTCGGGAATAGGTTCGATCGCATCTGGATCGAAAGTAGCACCAGCCGGAATAATTCCCCATCTAGCGATAATTTGTTCACCTCCCTCTGGCATGATAAACAAAGATTCATTAATAGTTTGCTGAACATATTCTCTAAACTCTGTGGCAGCAATGCCAGCTATTTCAGGTTTGACGAGCGATCCGATATCTTTGGCATCTTGTCCAACTAATCGATCGATATATCGCAACCCAAATCGTTCAATAATTTGGGGATTAAAACTATTATTAAGTGCTACAAGTACGCTTTCTAAACGTTCTAAAAAATCACGACGACTTGAGTAAGCAGTTGTTTCAAGTGCAACAAAGTTAGGTGCTAATGAAACTCGCCAATTGTTTGTTAGATCTACAAACCGCCAAGTTAATTGGGGTGCAATTTGCATAACACCTTGAGAACCAAAAACTAAACCCTGAGTTTGTTCTGGTTGAAGGATGGGATATTTTTCTCGAATGGCTTCTTGAAATGAAGCTACAAAATCTTTCTTTTCGATCGAAAGAATAGGTGGAAAGCGTACCTGTGCGATCGCTCGAATCAGAGGTGCTTTTTTTAACGGCACTTCTTTAGGTGGCTGTGCGATGAGTGGGTTTGTATTAACCACTTTCTACATCCTTGGTGGGGCTTTCAGGGGAATTGAGCATAGTCAGAGACGAGAGATAATACCTATCGTTCTCTATAATTATTGTAATGCAAGAGTGTGAAGTATAGTGTGAAGTTGGAAAAGTGTTTTTTTCGGAGAGGGCTGAAAACCTCTCTGGGCAAGGAAAAGAGGTGAATGAACTAAAAAGCTGATTCTGGGGCGATCGCGATCGAGTTCGATCTACTGTTGAGGCAACTAGGTCAATTTGGTGATGGAAGTAGCGATCGAATCTGAGATTGCACCACTAAAAACTGATGCTGATGGCGTAGTTCGGGTAAGGGAAAGCCGTGTTATATTAGATACTATTGTTGCCGTTTTTCAGCAAGGAGCAACAGCAGAAGGAATAGGCGATCGCTTATCCATCTCTATACTGAAATTAGCTGGCAAATCCTTATGATTAGTTTGGCGAGCGCAAAGTTATTTTTGGCAGATGGCTAAACTCTACTACCGAGGGATGGCAGAGGAAAACGGTAAACCTAAAGTAGGG
>NZ_JACJUP010000779.1:0-3441 GCF_014748295.1 Planktothrix sp. FACHB-1355
ATATGAGCTAATGGTGGGCATTGCCCACCTTAAAAATTATCTTTGGTTTATTTACGCCACTTACTTAATAAATGGCTGTTGATGTTAATTCTTGAATCATCAGTTTAGATTATTTCAGTGCCTACGGGCACTTTTTTTTTATATCAGCCTACTCAGCATAGAGATATTAGTGATATCAATTCTGCCTCAAGATGCAGGTTAGCACTCGATACCCGCTAGTAAGCTAATGACAAGGGTAAAAGATAATCCAGAGTCTTTGATAAGACTCATTGCACGATCTTTAAATCCGATCTAAGAGGGGAATTTTTTCATGTTCTTTCACAAAAAAGAAACGATTCAACCTGTAAATATTGTCGAGCCAAATCCTCGTTTTGCCCAGCTTCTTTTGGAGCAATTTGGTGGGGCAACGGGCGAACTGACAGCTGCTTTGCAATACTGGGTACAATCTTTTCACTGCGAAAATGCTGGCATTAGGGATATGCTGCAAGATATTGCGATCGAAGAATTTAGCCACCTAGAAATGGTGGGTAAAATGATCGAGCAGCACACTAAAAATGTTGACCAAACCGAAGCTTTCAAAAGTACCTTGTTTGCCGTGCGCGGTATGGGGCCGCATTTCTTAGATAGCCAGGGTGTAGCTTGGACTGCCGCCTATATCAATGAAGGAGGCGACGTTGTACGCGACCTTCGCGCTAACATCGGTGCAGAAGCCGGTGCGCGTCAAACTTACGAAGAGTTGATTAAACTCGCACCCGATGGCGGTAGCAAAAATGCGTTAGTGCATTTGTTAACCCGCGAAATTTCCCATACCAAAATGTTCATGAAGGCACTGGAATCGCTGGGTAAGTTAACAGATCCTATGTTTGGCAATATCCCGCCTGACAATACCGTCGATCTTTACTTCAATTTGTCTCAAAATGGCAAGGATGAGCGCGGCCCTTGGAATAGCGAACCGCATTTCAGGTATGTTGCCGATCCGATGAAGCAGAAGGTCTAAATTAGGGGCTAGTGCGGCTAGGAGGAAGTCAAAAGTACATTTCCAGGCAGAGCCGTGGGAACGAGGTCAAAATTCAAAAGTCTTTTGAGTCTTTCCTAAGTTGGAAGGAAAAACGAAGGGGCGGGGAAGATTTTACTGAGATGTTGCGTTGAAAGCCCCATCCCAAGAGTGGGTGGGGATGAAAACGCAACCAACTTTCTTAAGGCGAAGCAACGATTTTTGTGGTAAGATGAATTCCATAAATAAATGAATCGCACCATGTTAATCCTCGAAGCAAAATTATGCGGAAAGCCTGAACAGTTCAAAGCCTTGGATGAGGCAATAAGAACTGCTCAGTTTATCCGTAATTATTGCATTCGACATTGGATGGATAATGCTGGTGTTGGACAATATGACCTATCCGCTCTTACCAAAGATTTAGCTAAACAATTTGCTTGGTGCAAAAAGCTTAACTCTAGTGCTAGACAAGCTAGTGCTGAAAGAGCCTGGACAAGCATTAAGCGGTTTTATGATAACTGCAAAAAGCAGATCCCTGGTAAGAAAGGGTATCCTCGCTTTAAAAAGAATGTCCGCTCAGTTGAGTATAAAAAAAGCGGATGGAAATTGTCAGAGGACAGGAAAACTATCACTCTGACGGTCTGCAAGTGAAAAACTTGGTAAAAAATCATTGTCTTGCTAAATCAATTAATGATGCCAGTTGGGGAATATTCACTAATTGGGTTGATTATTATGCCAAGATTCATGGAATTGTTTGTGTGGCAGTTGCCCCACAATATACTTCCATTAATTGCTCTAGTTGTGGTGAAGAAGTCCGAAAAACATTAAGCACCAGAACACATAAATGTTTGTGTGGCCTGGTGCTTAATCGCGATCGTAATGCCGCGCTCAACATTCTAGCCAAAGGCTTAGAAATGCTGGGCATAATATTACCAAATACGGTGGGAAGAACCGAAATCAACGCTTGGGGAGAAACCAACCTCTGTCTCATTGGGGTAACTCAATTAGATAAGTTGATTCGCTGAAACCTTGAATCCCCGTCCCCTTGTGGGCGGGGAGCTTCAACAGGATTTGGGATAAAGGTATGGATGGGGATTGTAAATATCGGTATTTGGGATGCGATAAAAAATAGCCTGCTTATCCTTAAATTAGATTAAGCAGGTAATTTTTTCGCTGTTGAGATAACAGGATTTACCAAATTCCTCAATGATGATGGTGATGATGACCGTGATCGTGATCGTGATGATGATCGTGATGATGGTCGTGATGATGGTGTGTAGCCAGATGCAAGTTAACAGCTAGTGCCTGTTCTGAGAACAAAGCTTCAATTTGGGGATTAGCCCACTGGGCTGCCATCTTTAAGAAGTCGTCACGGTCATTTACGCAAGCCATTTGCACATAGTTAATATCTGGATGTCGCCGTTGCAAAACATGAATGATGTGGTCTACATCAAGCAGGGTTTCGTGATTTTCTGTGGCAAAGCCGATCGGCATGAAAACAATCGCTTTAGCGCCCAGTTCGATTAAGTTTTTGGCAGCTTGATTGGCATCGGGTTGAGTCCATTCAATTAATGGCGTATCGTGGTTGAGCCAACCCACAGAAATCAGAGGATACTTATTAATTAGCTTTTCCCGAACTAATTCGTAAAGTGCCTGACTTTCCGTAATGCCTGATGTAAATCCTTTGGCTTTATGGGGACAACCGTGATTCATTAAGATGATGCCGATTTGAGATGGTAGGTAAGCTTCGGCTAGTTCGGCGGCTATTTTTTCCTCTACCAGACGAGCCATCAAATCGATGTAAGCCGGTTCGTTATAGAAAGAGGGAATGTAACGCACACCTTTAACCCAATGTTCGTCGCTGTCAGCAAGATTGACAAGGGCTTTATTAACTTGCTCGACGGCGATACCGCTAGTGAAGATAGAGTCTACAACCAGCAGGGGATAGATGAGTATTTTGTCAAATCCTTGTGTTTTGATTTCTGTGAGGACTTGTTCGGGGAGGAAGGGAGCGCAGAAGTTGAAGGCTTTGAAGACTTGGATGCGATCGCCCCATTTTTCTTGCAGGTGCTTTTCAATCCCAGCACGTTGCTTTTCAAAGATAGCGTTGTGCGGCGAAATAAAGTGATTGTGTTGGTGACTCCACTCGTGTAAGTCAAACATCGCCAGAATTTTAGCCAGCGGCGGGTAAATCCAGGTTGGCACAGGCGCAAACTTTGCCGTGAGTAAATTCAGCGCCTGTTCGTTGTAGTTGGCGAAGTCTTCGTAACTTTCTACTTCGCCGTAACCCATCAGTAACACGGCAACGCGATCGTTACTGCTGGATTGTTGTGGTGTCTGTTGTTGTAAGTAGTCGGACAAAAGTAATCGACACTGTATGAACTTTTGTTAAGGCACTTGCAGGAGTGCGATCGCTACCCACGGATAGTACAAATGTATTGTAAAAA
>NZ_JACJUP010000078.1:0-11352 GCF_014748295.1 Planktothrix sp. FACHB-1355
GAAGGCCGCGCGTTATGCCGCCGCGCTGGTGTTCGCGGTGCTGGCGGTTCTGGTGCTGCTCTAGTCTTAGTTTTTTCCGGTATATTTACCTTGGGAGCTTTGTAGGGCTTGGGTGCTTCGTCGTCAGCCCAAACATCTTCCTCCTCTTCCTCGTCTTCGTATTTATCCTGATATTTTTTGTTGTCATAACGCGGTGGAGGTTCGGGTGTCGCATACGCTTTTCTGGCGTAGTTGTTGGGCGTTTGCGATGCTTCGCTCCAGTTTTCTTCTTCTTCTATATCTTCTTCATCGTAGTAAGCGGGTTCTGGTGGGGGCGCGGCTTTACGCAGGGGTTGTGCTTGACGCACCGGCTGTCGGGGTGCGGGTTCTTCCCACTCGTCTTCGTCCCAGGTTTCTTGGGCTACCGGTTTGGCTCTGCGGATGGGTTCGGCTTTTTGGAGGGGAACGCCTGGGCCGAGTTGCTTATCGGCTCCGATCGTGGTAGGTCTGTAGTATTCTTCGTCTTCTTCTCGTTCCCAAGGCGCTCTACCAATACCCAAGCGCTCCATTACACCGACGGTCAGCTGCACGAGTCGGTCTTCGGCTCCTTCAAATACGATCAGACGATTCGGGCCACTGCTGACAATTTCGTCAATGGGTAGTTCGTAGGTGCTGATAGTCTCAAAACCGCCGATGCGATCGGGTATTTGCGGAACACCCAAAGACGCGATAATCAAAGATGTTAGTTTGCCAGTTTCCGGCTCAAACTTGAAACTCCGCACCCTCCCCAGCATTTCGCCGGTTTCTGTGATCACTTCGCAATTGATCAGGGTGTTGTAAGCTTCTACGTCTACGTCGTCTTCCAGAACGGTATCATCATCAACTTGGATAACGTCGCCGATTTGAGTGATGCGACTGAGGAGCATAAATCGCGGTACGCTGCCAATAGAGATGATGCTATCTCGCAGACCTACTGCCACAACCTCCCGCTGGTCGATATCTACCCACAGTTGGCTCACCACCCCAAGGCGCTTCGCCTTATCGAGGGTGATTACCTGCATTCCTAATATGTCTGAGCGTTGGCGGATTTGTTCAGATGTCATTATGTGTCCCGAACCTGGGTCTCGAACCCTGTTACAATACTTATCTTAATTATTCACATTGTCAATTGGCTGACTCAGGCAAGCTTCAGGACTGCAATTTTATGCCTAAAACTTGGGTGTAAGCTCCCCTAGCTTGGGTAACACCGATGACGCGCTCAGCCGATTTAACCATAGGGCCTTTGTGACTGACTACAATAAACTGTGCTTGGCTTGCCTGTTGTTTGATCATTCTAGCCAATCGCTCGACATTTGCTCCATCCAAAAACATATCGACTTCATCAAAAGCGTAGAAGGGTGAGGGACGGTAGCGCTGCAAGGCAAAGATAAAGCTCAGTGCTGTCATGGATTTTTCGCCGCCAGACATGGAGGCGAGGCGCTGTACGGGTTTGCCTTTGGGGTGTGCGACGAGGTTTAAACCGCCGGAAAATGGGTCTTCGGAATTATCCAGGGTTAAACTGCCGTCCCCTTCGGAAAATTCCGTAAAAATAGCTTGGAAGTTTTCGTTAACGGCGTCGAAGGCTTCTTTAAAGGCGCGGAAACGTAAGGTGGTGAAGTTTTCGATCCGCAATAGGATTTCGGTGCGTTCTTGTTCCAGGGTAGCTAGTTTTTGAGTTAGTTCATCCAGGCGGTTTTGGGTGCGATCGTACTCTTCCAGAGCTAGCATATTGACGGGTTCCATTGCTTGGAGCCGTTTTTGAATAGTACGCATCTCTTTTTGCAGTTCTTCGAGATCCACTTTTTCCGGTACTGTGGGCATGGGGTCGGGTAATTCTGCCTGTCTGGTTTCCCGTTGCGCTTGCACCGCTACCAGTTCTTCCCGGCGAGTTGTTTGGGTTTCTTGGAGTTTCTGCAATTCCCATTCTACTTGTTGTTGAGATTGACGTAACTCGCGCAGGTGATTTTCTGTGCGATCGCGTTCTTTTTTCTCTTCTCCCAACTTTTTCTCTGCCTCAGTCATCGACGCCTGAGTTTGTGCTATCTGTTCGTTTATCGCTGCTAATTGCGTGCTAACTGTTGATTGTTGCGCGTTCGCATTTCCTTGCAGATTGTGATATTCTTCCACGCGCCGATGACAATCTTGAATTTTTTCTTGCAAGCGCTGCTGTTGATTTTCCAAATCTTTTAACCGTTGTTCGGCATTGCGAAAATTTTGTTCCCTTTCTCGCAATTCCGCTTCCTGTATTTTGATCGTCGCTTGGATTTGTTGCCACTCGCTATGAGTTTGCGATTGTTCCAATTCTGCCAAACTTTGTCTGAGTTCTGCCAATCGTATTTCTTGTGTCGGTAATTCCCGATCCAAAGATTCCAGACGAGTTTGCGCGTTGGCTAGTTCTTGGTTATTTTTAGAAAGGAGCGATCGCGCCTGTTCCATCTGCGCGTTTAAATTCTTGATTTCTTTCTGCAATTGTTCAAAATGCAGTTCTTGTTCCCGCCGTTGTTGGCGTGCTTCCGTTAATTGGTGAGATAATTGTTTTGTCTTCACGGACAGAGAATGAATCGCCTCACCGCAGCGTTCTAAAACTATTTCAATTTCGTGTAACCGATTTTTCAATGCCGTTGCTTCCGCCGACTCAGAAGGATCGCCTACACCGAAATGCAAAGTCGATTTTTGACTGATACTCCCGCCAGTCATCGCACCGCTAGTTTCCAACAATTCCCCATCTAACGTGACAATGCGATATTGTCCCAAATAAACGCGAGCTGCATCGATCGTTTCAAAAACAACCGTTCCGCCAAAAACATAAGCGAAAACATTTCGATAGCGATTGTCGTATTCGATCAGATTAACGCAATAATCGATAAATCCATTCGCATATCGCAAAGCAGTTGCTTGATGGAATGGTGGCGGTTGAATTTTGTTCAATGGTAAGAAGGTAACTCGACCTGCGCGTTTTTGTTTGATCAGTTCAATTCCCGCCGCAGCAACGCCATCATCTTCTACTACTAAATTTCCCAAACGCGCACCCGCAGCCGTTTCCAGTGCTAATTGAAAGCGCGGTTCGACTCTACCCAATTGGGCAACCAATCCGCAAACTCCCGGCAATCCAGATTGTTGAATAACTTGAATCGCGTAAGTTCCTTGCGCTTCTTGTTGAGCTTGCGCTTGTGCTTCCAATTTATCTAATTGTCGTTGTTTATCTCGTTGTTCTTGCAAGAGACGTTTTTGAGTTTCTTGCTGAAGTTGCAGTTCTTGTTCTGCTGCTGTGAGAGATTGCGCTAACGATTGAACTGTGTGGGAAGATTCTGATAGTTGAATTTCCCAATCAGCAGCTAGAGATTGTTTGGTAGTCAGTTGCGGTTCGCTGGATAGCAATATTTGACTTTGTTCGTCTATCTGCCGACATAAATTAGTGTAGCGCTCTCGCAGTTGCGCTTGTTCCGTGCGCTGCGGTTCGATCGCTTGCAGGATGGTTTCGATTTGGCGACTGAGGGCAGTTTGTTGCTGTACCCAAGCTTCCGACGCAGATGCGATCGCACTCGCATTTTCCCGATTTTGGTTTAATGCTTGTTGCGTTTCCTCCCGTGCAGCAGCTAAATAATATAGTTGTCCTCGCACAGTTTCTTGTGACTGAGTTAATTGCTCTAAACTTTGTTGATGTTGTTCGATTTCGCGATGAGTTTCCTGCAATCGCCTTTCCGTTTCTTGGGCAGATGTTTTCAGTTCCTTTACTTGACGTTCTAGCTGACGCTGTTCCGCTTGTTGAGTAGCGAGAACAGATTGCAAAGATAGTAATTCCTCTTCTCCCAAAGCTTTAACGCGAGCGTTCAAATCTTCCAGTTGCGCTGTAGTTCGCTCAATTTGTAAGTTCAGATTATTTAGTTGTTCGTTAAGTTGATGAAAATTGCGATCGCCTGCTTCGATGGATTCCCGGAGATGCCATTCCTGTTGTTGCAGAGAACGCCAAGCCAAGACAATTTCCCACTTTTCTTTTTCCTGAAGTTCGCCGCGAAGTTTTTGGTATTTTTCTGCTTTAATACGATCTTGAGAAAGACGATCGCGCTGTGCAACTAATTCCTTTTCCACAATCCGACAGCTATCTTCCTTTTCCCGCACCGTCTCCAGAGTTTCCTTCGCCTGGGAAATTTTGCGATCGAAAGCCGCCACCCCAGCCAACTCATCAATAATCTCGCGACGTTCCCGCGAATTCATCGAAATAATGCTGGTCACATCCCCTTGCAACACGACATTGTAGCCTTCTGGATAAATCCGCAAGCGTTCTAATTGTTCGTGCAGTTCCCCAACAGTACAAGTTTGACCGTTAATGTAATAAGTCGAAGTGTAACTGCCTTGCTTGGTAACGCGCAACCTACGGGTAACACTCCATTCCTTCGATTTGGGATTTGGGATTTTGGATTTGGGATTTTCTTGCTGTTCTTGTGTTTCCGCAAGCGGAACAGATGCGCCATTTTGTGCTACTGTTTCATTTCCATTCGCTTCATTCCCATCCCCGTCGAACGGGGAGGCGTCGGGGGTAGAATTTCCATCTTCCGTAATATCCTCTCCCAATCCCGCTTCATCGCTCAAATCGAACGTCACCGTAACAATAGCTTCCGCAGCACCGCGCTGCATTTGGTTTTGGTTAACCAAATCCGGGAGGCGTTCCGCACGCATACCCCTGGAACTGGCGAGTCCCAGACAAAACAGCAGCGCATCCAAAATATTCGATTTTCCCGATCCATTTGGCCCAGTAACTACTGTAAACCCTGGCAGCACGGGAATCTGGACAGTACCGCCGAAAGATTTGAAGTGAGTCAGTTCCAGGCGCTTGATATGAACCATAGGCGCTGGTAGGTATGGAAGTACAAGTGTATCAGCGATCGAGTCTCAACAGGTTAGCACAGCCAGTCATAGAGACGAAAGATACTATTCTATTCTCCAGGCTTGGTACTTTTCACCCTGCTAGATTAGCAATTGATACTCTGCTGCCTTCGGCATTTCAGCAATCTATACCTTTTTTCCAATATGCCAATTCCAGAACCCTCCCAACTATCCCTATGGCTACTGAATGGGTTACTTGCCATTATTGCGGGTCTTTTGATTAACGAATGGGGTAAACCAGGCAATTCATCGCGGCGCAAGTGGTTAATTTTGGTACTGGGTGCGGGGTGTAGCTTAATGGCAGCCCTGGTAAACTGGTCAAGCGGTGCTACCTCAGCAGATGACCAAACCTATTTTCTCGTTCTGGGCTATGCCTACTCGCTGCTAACAATATTCTTGCTTATCACCAGGGAGAAAGCCGAAACTCCGTCGCCTCGCAAACAGCTGCTAGAAGCTGTCCGGGATGAAGTGGCGCAGCGGCTGGAAGTTTCTCTGCACAATCAAAAAATGATTGACTTGGCGACGAGAGAGTTACCGCATCATGTCGGGGCAAGTTCTATTTCGGCAGTCAATCCAGACAAACGACAGTTGATTAACTGGATTGAATTGCCAGCTAAGTTGATGTCGCAATTCTTAGGAAAAGCCGATAATGGGCAAGATGTCCATCCCGCAGACGAAACAATTATTGATGTTTTTAAGCGCAAAGAGGGCAAGTTACTGATTTTAGGTGAACCTGGTGCTGGCAAAACCACAACGCTGCTCGATTTGGCAAAAGATTTGTGCGCGGAAGCAACAGAAAACGAGAAACAACCCATCCCGATTTTGTTTGACCTTTTTTCCTGGAACTATGCCAAATTCCTCAACTACGCCTCAGAGCGACTTTTCCTACAACGAATTGGCGGACGTTATCGCTTCATCCACGACTTGCTGCGAGAGCATTTTGCCCAAATGTCACAATGATGATTAATTTCCTGTGTTCTGATAAGATGAAGCCGATCTTATGCGATCGACAAATGAGATTTCAGTTTTGACAGAATATGCCAAGATTGAGTCCACAGAATCGATCCACCTTCTTCCGGCTGGAAAATACGCTCTGCAAAAGGTAGCCGTTTCGCCAAGGTTGCGCCAAAATCAGGGGAATGAACGGTACTCGTATCCAAACCGCCATACCACAGATCGACGGGAACAGCGATCTCTTCCAATTTTATCTGCCAAGAACTGAGCGCATTAAGGAGATCCCGTACATATCCTTGAGCGCCCTGTGAGAAACCTTCCTGCAACGATCGCCTAAACGCTTGGCTAAAGGTGTCACTCTCATATAATACGCGATCGCATTCTGCACTCATCCCGATAATTAACTGCCACAAACCATCAGCTGTAGCCATCTGAGAAAAGCGTTGCTCAAATCCTACAGGATCTTGTTGGATAGCAAGAATCGTACCTTTTACATCGGGATGCAAAAGCGGTAAGAGGCTGGGATGAGAAAGTTCATCCTGTCCCGACACAATTGCGATCGCTTTCACTAGACCCCCCGCTGCTAAAGCAAAGGTGAATGGTGCGCCTTGAGAAAAACCCACAGCGAGAACATCATGGAGATCCTCGGACTGAATAAACTCTCCTATATCATCCACCCAAGAAGACAAAGTTTTATTCGGGTGAGGGTCAGACAAACCTAAGCCAGGTCGGTCAATCGCAATCAATTTCAGACCGAGATTTGGAATATCGTTCGCCCCAAAACCAAGCCAACCGCTCATTCCCGCCCCAGTGCAAAACAAAACTGGAATACCCTCAACAAGTCCCCATTCCGACCACGCGAGTCTACGATCGTCGTGCAGTTGCATTGTCGCCTGTCTTTCGGGTGGTGTTGCGATCGCTTTTTTGTTATTCATTTTCTTGACATCCTCCTCGACCTAAAGGTACGAGGATTCCAAAGATCGCTCTTTGGGCTTCCTCTTTCCACGACTCGGCTTACTTGGAGGGATTTCTCCACCCAGGCAGAGGTCGATGTCTCCAGAGGCGTTAGTTCCCGTATGCCCTACGGTACGGAGTGCTAACTCAAGGACATTAATAGCTGCGTTCCAGTCTCGGTCTAAGACTAACCCACAATGCTGACAGCGATGCGTTCTTTGACTCAAAGACTTCTTGACGACTTTCCCACAGTTAGAACAGTTCTGGCTGGTGTACTGGGGTGGGACAGCTACTGTCACAACTCCAAACACCTTGCCAAAATATTCCAACCAATTACGGAAAGCCGACCATGCCACATCGGAGATGGACTTAGACAGCTTTCTGTTCTTCACCATATTTCGCACCTGCAAATCCTCGTAGGCAACCAAGTCGTTAGACTGGATAACGCATCTTGCCAACTTGACGGCAAAATCTTTACGCTGCCTACTTACCTTGAGGTGCTTTCTACTCAAGCGATTTCTCGCTTTGGCTCTATTTTTCGACCCTTTGGAAGTTTTGGAAAGTTTACGCCCAAGCCGCTTGAGCGCTTTTTCGGACTTCCTGAGATGACGGGGATTCTCAACCGTCTGCCCATCCGAGTCGGTGTAGAAGTGAGTCAATCCAACATCAAGACCAATGGTTTTACCCGTTGGTTCTCTCTTCTCAACCCGTTCGACATCAAGGCAAAACTGAACGTAGTATCCATCAGCACGGCGAACAACCCGAACTCGCTTAATTTGATTCAACTGATAGAAGTGCAAATCACGGGTTCCCCACAACTTGAAGCTTCCAGCTTTGAACCCATCAGTGAACGTGATAGTTCTTCTATCCTCCGACAGCTTCCAGCCACAGGTTTTGTACTCAACAGAACCATGTGTCTGATGCTTCTTAAAGCGCGGAAAACCTTTCTTCTTGGCTTTTTTCTTGCAGTTGTCGTAAAACCGAGCAATAGCAGACCAAGCCCGTTCCGCAGAAGCTTGACGAGCCATAGAGTTGAGCTTATTTGCCCAAGGGAATTCCTTGGCAAGAACCTTGCAATGAGCGCTCAGTTCATATCGCCCAATTCCTTGATTGTCCATCCAGTATTTGATGCAAGAGTTGCGAACGAATCTTGCAGTACGAATAGCTTCATCAAGCCGTTCGTACTGTTGTTTTTTGCCCTCAAGTTTTGCTTCAAATACCAGCATTTTACGTTGTTGTGCCTGACATAAATTATTCTAGCACGAATCAAGAAAAGTCCCCCTGGAAGGGGGAGGCTTTAGACCCATTAATTTCGGTAAGGAAAGGGAAAAAAGAAAATATTAATTCTTCCATTCCCCCGCTCTCGCGCTCTCATACTCTTCTCTAGCCGCCAGCTACATCAGGTCTTGAAACAGGCATAGGGAAGAGAGTTTTCAATCCATTTTCGCGCTCTGTCGGTGTTTCTTTCGCCCAATTCCAGAGACTTTCATAGAAGAAAAACGACACTCCAGCCAAACCGCGATCGCGAGATACGCGAACTTGAGTTTGAATTTGTTGCATAGAAGTCGAGTTACCTTTCAGACCGGCCATAATACCCACAGCTACGGGGATATGACTTTGAGCCAACTGCACTTCTGCACGCTCCAATTCGGTAGTAAAACGCTTGAGGTCATCTCGATAAACTTGCACAATAATTTCTTGCACTAGATTCTGTCTTTCCCAGGTAAACCAGTCTTGCAAATGTGCTGGCAAAGAGAAATGTAAGGGATTGGGAGAGATAGAAACAATACATTTTGGTTTGCGAGCTTTCACAGCACTCGATAGTCGCGCCATGAAATCGTTAATTTTGTCTGCTCGCCAGCGTACCCAAAAAGTTTCTCTAAAATCGTTGTCAGGAGATAGCCCCGGCAGTTCTTTTTTGTAAAGTGCAACCGTGTAATCATCATATCCAAATTCAGCAGGCAAGCCGAAATGGTCATCTAATTGAATTCCATCTACATCGTAGTTGCTGACAATTTCGACAATTAAATCTAGGATGAATTGCTGCACTTTCGGATGAAAAGGATTGAGCCAAACGCGGTCTTCTACTCCTTCTTTCCAAATTTTGCTCCCATCGCGACGCTGAGTGAGCCAGTCGGGGTGACGTTTGGCTAATTCAGAATTAGCTGGTGCCATGAAACCAAATTCAAACCAAGGAATAACGGTTAAGCCTTTTTTATGTCCTTCTTCAACAGCTTCTTTGAGCATATCTCGCCTTTGCAACCCAGGTTCTGGGTCGAGCGATCGCCCGATCGCACTTTTTGCTACGCGGCTGGGATAAAGCGTATAACCTCCATTCCAAACTGTGGGATAAACTGTGTTAAAATTTAGGTCGTGCAAGCGCTGTAAAGCATTGGTGAGTCGAGCGCGAGAAAATAGCACATCGCTATCTATATTTGTCAGCCAAACTCCTCTGATCTCGGCAGTAGATGTATTTAATGCTGTTTTTAGCAGAGAAGTTGTTTCGGGTGTTGTCGATGGTGCTGTTGGTGGAGTTAGCGTTTCTACTACAGGAATATACTCTTCTGGAACTAAACCAAATTTACCGAGAGCTTGACACAAGGAAGCGGCTACTTCTGCTCGCGTTGCTAACCCATTAGGGTTGAGTGTGCTGACATCAGGATAATTGACAACTAGCTGTTTTTCAGTGGCAGCGACAATCGCATTGCGGGCATAATTTTTAATGGCATCCGCATCTGTAAAAAGCGCGTTTAAAGTTTCATTTACTGTCTGGGTGGGCGAATACTTTAAGCCACTTACTAAAGCTACCAAGATTTGTTCTCGCGTAATCTTTCTGAGTGGGTTGAAAACTTCACCGAGATAACCAGAAAGAAAACCTGTTTGGTAAGCTCTAGTAATTGCGCGACCTGCCCAGTAGTTGGAGGGAATATCGGCAAAGCGAACGGCATCGCGGACTTTTGGTTGGTTAGGGAATGCCTTATCCAACATTGTGGCAAATTCAGCCCGCGATACTGCCAAACTGGGTCGGAAAGTTCTATCTTCATAACCATTGATAATATTTTCTCTGATGAGTTTTTCAATGCAAGGTTGCGCCCAATGTCCTTGAATATCTCTAAATCTCGTTTGCGAGTAAGAGGGTTGCGGTGCGATCGCGACAATGATTGTGGTGGCCGCAATCAGAATGGTAAACCATCTGCGTTTGTGAGGCTGTAGGTGACAGATAAAGTGCCGGATATACCCGGAAAGCCTGTCTGTACAGGCTGTCAGAAGGCGTTTGACAGATCTTTTCACCATATTTCTGGACTTGTAGTTGTAAATAAAGTAAAGTCAGGGTCTGGAAGTTTTTTGATTTTAATCCGAATTTGTGTACTGAGGATAATTAAAACATTGGTATGACCGAGATATTTATGATACCTTACACAAGTCAGCATATTTGACCCAAAGGAACTATTTTCTTTGACAATCTGATTGCGATCGCAGAAAATTAGCAAAATTACTTCGGCGCTAAATATGTTTTTAATAGCGCATTCCTCAATCTCAGCACTTTTGTACAGTGCCTTAGCTATTACCTACAGACAATCTGGGAAATTACGGAACTAAACAAATGCTTTTGAACGTCTAGGTTCTGTGTATACCCTGGTATTGCAACCGCGCCGCAGGCATAGTGCCTGCGCTTGCACTAACGCTACGATCGCCATAGCGTGACGCGGCTAAATCCCATATCGGATCGTTTTTCGCTGTAGAAAGTTCCCATAAAACCTATGTTCGATCGCTCCACACCAACCCAAACAAACACGAAGCCTCGGCGGATTTTGTCAGCCTTAGTGTTAGCTGGAATCTTGTCTTTAGGCTCCAGCTTCACTATCTTAAAAACTGCCGTTGCTTACCCTCAAAATCTTGCTCAATCTACTAGCGAGACTGTTGAAACTACTAGCGAACTGATCGGCCAAAGTCCTTCTGATGCTCGTGCTAACCGCCTTCCCGCTCAGGTAGCTCGTGCTGTTCGCCAAGATCTTTCTGGCAAAACTGGAATTGCTCCCGGAAAGCTGAGAATTACCCAGTTTAGTCGGCAAACTTGGCCGGATGGTTGCCTGGGTTTGGCCGAACCCGATCGAATTTGCACTCAAGCATTGGTAGAAGGTTGGCGCGTTGTGGTATCTGACGGTAGCAAAACCTGGACTTATCGTACCAACAGCGACGGTAGAATCTTACGCCTAGAAGATCGGCGTGTCTCTGTTAATTTGCCAAAATCAGTCGAGCAAGTGGTTAGCCAAAGAACGGCTACTGGCTCTCTCAGACCTGTTCCCATTCCTGCGAGCGAATTACCGCCTCGTTTAGATAGAGGTATACTCTTTCAGGCTACTTCCAGTGGTGGAATTACCGGTCGCACTTATCAAACTACCCTCATGAATGACGGACAATTGATGCGAGTTCGCATTGGCGATGCCAATGACTCGGAACGCAGCGTGCGTCAAATTTCTCCCCAACAACTGCGGGGGTTTAAGCAGTTATTGCAACGGCAATCGCTAACGCGGTTTAGCG
>NZ_JACJUP010000780.1:0-3438 GCF_014748295.1 Planktothrix sp. FACHB-1355
TAGTAAGTAAGGAAACAAAAAGTATGTTCTTTGTGTTGGCTAGAGAAAGCGATAGGATGCAATTAGAAAGAAAATCGAGCATTGCAAAAGGCTCCCTCTGCTAAACAGCAGCAACAATTGAAGAGATTTATTACGGGAGATAAATAAATGTTGCAAACAGAACTATATTCACAAGAACAATCGCAGCTGGAAAGAGAAAAATCTTTAGTGCTGACTTTTGAAGAAATTCGCCTCAGCGACGTTCCTTTGGTCGGCGGCAAAAATGCTTCTTTAGGGGAAATGATCCAACAACTATCTTCTAAAGGAGTGCAAGTTCCGACTGGATTTGCCACGACAGCTTATGCTTATCGGTACTTCATCGAACAAGCGGGTTTAGAGAAAACGCTGCGCCAGCTATTTTCTGACCTAAATGTGGATGATGTGAAGAACTTGCGGATGAGGGGTAAGCAAGCTCGTGCCTTGATTCTGAACACACCTTTTCCGGAAGATTTAGAAGAAGCGATCGCTGAGGCATATAAAAAGTTATGCGCTCGGTACGGTACTGGAGAATCTTGCCAAGAACTTGACCCCAACGATCAAGAAGCCTGCGAAAAATACAGTCTCGATCTCGATGTTGCCGTTCGTTCCAGCGCCACAGCAGAAGATTTGCCCGACGCCAGTTTTGCCGGTCAACAAGAAACCTACCTGAACGTCTACGGTGTAGAAGCAGTGCTGGAAGCTTGCCATAAATGCTTCGCCTCCATCTTTACCGATCGCGCCATCTCCTATCGCACCATCAAAGGCTTCGATCACTTTGAAGTCGCCCTTTCCGTCGGCGTGCAAAAAATGGTACGTTCCGACTTAGCTTCTTCCGGTGTTATGTTCTCGATCGACACAGAAACCGGCTTCAAGAACGCCGCCTTAGTTACCGCCGCTTACGGTTTGGGTGAAAACGTAGTCCAAGGCGCAGTTAACCCCGACGAATACTTCGTCTTCAAACCCACTCTCAAACAAGGTTACCGCCCCATCCTGGAAAAACGCCTCGGCAGTAAAGAAATCAAAATGATTTATGACGTTGGCGGTGGCAAACAAACCAAAAACGTATCCGTACCAGAATCAGAACGGGGTAAATACGCCCTCAACGACGAGGAAATTCTCATCTTAGCCAAATGGGCTTGCATCATTGAAGATCACTATTCCGAACTGCGGGGTAGCTACAGCCCGATGGACATAGAGTGGGCCAAAGACGGCTTAACCGGCGAACTGTTCATCGTGCAAGCGCGTCCGGAAACGGTGCAATCTCAAAAATCCAGCAGCGTTCTGCGTAACTATCAACTGAAAGGCAAGAGCGAAGTACTGGTAACCGGTCGTGCTGTGGGCGAAATGATCGGTCAAGGCAAAGCCCGCGTCATTCTGGACGTTCACAAAATCGACCAATTCCAAGCCGGTGAAGTGTTGGTAACAAACAAGACCGACCCGGATTGGGAACCGATCATGAAGAAAGCGAGTGCGATCGTCACCAATCAAGGCGGACGTACCTGCCACGCGGCAATTATCGCTCGCGAAATGGGCATTCCGGCAATTGTCGGTTGCAGTAATGCTACAGGTGTTTTGACTAACGGTCAAGAAGTCACCGTCTGCTGCGCGGAAGGGGAAGAAGGACGAGTTTATCAAGGTCTGCTGCCGTTTGAAGTCCAAGAAACCCAACTGGACAACTTACCGCGCACCCGCACCAAGATTTTGATGAATGTGGGCAATCCAGAAGAAGCTTTTGGTTTAGCTTCGATTCCTTGCGATGGTGTAGGATTGGCACGCTTGGAATTTATCATTGCCAATCATATTAAATGCCATCCTTTGGCGCTGATTCATTTCGACAAACTGGAAGATGAATCGGTGAAGCGGGAAATTGGCGAGCTAACTGCACTATATAATAGTAAGCCTGATTTCTTTGTGGATAAGTTGGCGCACGGAATCGGTACGATCGCAGCTGCATTTTATCCCAATCCGGTAGTAGTGCGGATGTCGGATTTCAAGAGCAACGAATACGCCAACTTGTTGGGTGGCAAACAGTTTGAACCGAAAGAAGAAAACCCGATGATCGGTTGGCGCGGTGCTTCTCGCTATTACGATGAAAAATATCGCGATGCGTATGGTTTGGAATGCCAAGCGCTGAAACGAGTACGGGATGAAATGGGTTTGGTTAACGTTATCCCAATGATTCCTTTTTGCCGCACTCCCGATGAAGGTCGCAAGGTGCTGGCGGAAATGGAAAAATATGGCCTCAAGCGCGGCGAAAACGATCTGCAAGTCTACGTGATGTGCGAAATTCCCAATAACGTGATTATGGCGGATCGATTCAGTGAAGTGTTTGACGGCTTTTCGATCGGTTCTAATGACTTGACGCAGCTGACTTTGGGGCTCGATCGCGACTCGGCTTTAGTGGCCCACATTTTCGACGAACGCAACGAAGGTGTGAAGGAAATGGTGCGGTTGGCGATCGAAAAAGCCAAGAAGAATAATCGCAAGATCGGTATCTGCGGTCAAGCACCTTCTGACTATCCCGAATTTGCTCGTTTCTTAGTGGAACTGGGTATTGATTCGATCAGTCTGAATCCCGATTCCGTGATGAAAACTCTGCTAGACATCGCTAAGGTGGAAGGCGTCAGCTGAAGCATCAGTTCGGCGAGTTTAATTTGGGCTATTAGCTGTTAGGAGTGAGTAGTTAGCGGAAACACCGCTAACTACTCATCTTGCTGTTTTTATATTTTTTTGTTTATAACTCGTGACTAATGACAAAAGTTGATTTATGCTTAAATCACTAAGGACTATTTCTACAGATATTAACTTTCAGTGAAAAAAAGCAATCAAAACGGATTTGCGATAAGTCCTGCCATTTAACTTACTTTGAAGAAAAAGTTTATATGTTCCGCAAAATACTGGTAGCAATGGATAACTCTGAAGACAGCAAGCATATTTTTGAAAAAGCTCTATCCTTGGCGAAACTAACCAACGCTCATCTTATGTTACTGCACGTTTTGTCTCCCGAAGATGAAGGTTATCCAAACATGGATTTGCAGCCTAGCTTGAGTTATTATGCAGGCAGGCACGAACAGATCGATAGTTATTTAAAGAGGCTGAAAGAGTTTGAAGAGCGAGGTAGAGAAATATTGCGATCGCGCCTAGCTCAAGCCACTACAGCGGGGGTAAAAGCCGAGTTTTGCCAAAATACGGGCAACCCCAGGTGGAGCATTTGCGACTTGGCTCGGACTTGGGACGCTGACCTGATCGTGATGGGGCATCGCGATCGGATTAGATTGAAAGATATGGGACTGGGCAGCGTCAGCAACTACGTCACCCACAACGCGCATTGCTCGGTATTGATTGTACAAGATAACGGGTAATTTTAGCAGGACGTTACCCACGCCGAAGCCAGAAACCGGGTTTCTGAGTCGATATCTA
>NZ_JACJUP010000781.1:0-3371 GCF_014748295.1 Planktothrix sp. FACHB-1355
ATTACCCAATCTCCTACTCAGAAAGAACAAAGCTATCGTCAAGATGCTAGCGCGTCCCGTTTTGCGATCGAAAGCGTGCGCGTCGAAACGCGGCATTTAGATTCCTTGATGACTCAAGCAGGTGAACTGACAGTCACCAAAATACGGATCGCTCACCGACTTGCAGATATTGAAGAGCTTGTCAACTTGTGCGAAGAATGGAGTCGCGAGGCAAATATCAATTCCTTTGTGGTGGGAGTAGATACATTAGCAAGCGCTTCGATCGCTACAGGTGCCAGTAACGGCAAAAAAACTTCCCCATCTTCCATATCTTTATATGGAGGAGATCTGGGAGAGCAGGAGAGGAGTAGATGGGCAGAAGAAAAATTTCCCTCTCCCTCTCTTTCTCCCTCTTCCCTCTCCCTCTTTACACATTTCCATCATCGCCTCCAACAACGTTTAGAACAGCTCGCTTCGTTGGCAAACCGCTTGCGAAACGCGATGTACGAAGACAATGCCAGACTGGAAATTATTGCCGATGAATTATCCGAGGGAATTCGTACCCTGCGTCTCTTGCCACTTGCCAACATCTTTAACTTGTTTCCCCGCATGGTACGGGATCTCGCCAAACACGAAAACAAACAAGTCGATCTGGTAATCGAAGGAGCAGAAACGAAAGCAGACAAGCGCATTTTAGAGGAAATAAAAGATCCCTTGATGCACATGATTCGGAATGCGATCGATCACGGTATCGAAACGCCAGCAGAACGTCAGAATCAAGGCAAACCTCCTCAAGCCAAAATTCTACTTAAAGCTAAACAAACAGCTACCAACGTTGTTATAGAAGTCGTAGACGACGGACGAGGATTGGATATCGATAAAATCAAGCAAACAGCAGTGAAACGTGGAGTTTGTCGCCCAGAAGAACTCGCGAATATGACAAAAGCTCAAATTCAGTCCCTCATCTTTGAACCGGGATTTTCCACCCGCACATTTATCACGGAAGTTTCTGGCAGAGGTGTGGGTTTGGATGTGGTACGCACTAACGTCGAGCTGCTCAAAGGCACTATCCAAGTGGAATCCGAACCGGGTAAGGGATGTACCATCAGGTTACAATTACCCACAACTTTAGCAACCGCCCACGTACTAATTGTGGCAGTAATGGGGATTAGCTATGCTATCCCGGTAGAATTCGTGCAAATGGCACGCTTTGTCAGATCGGATGACATCTTTACCATTGAAGGCAGAGACACGATTATCTTAGACAATCAGCCAATTTCTATAGCACGCCTAGCCAATTTACTCGAATTGGGTAATAGGGGATGGGGCGTGGAGAATGGGGCATGGGAAGAGGTAGTAGAGAATAGGGAAAATATTAATTCTTACACTCCCCCACTCTCCCCCTCCCCAATTCCCTGCATCATCCTCAAAGTAGCAGACGATCGACTGGGACTGCTCGTTGATGCCTTAGTAGATGAGCAAGATGTCATGCTCAAACCCCAAACTCAGCTGCTCAAACGAGTACGTAATGTTTCTGGTGCCACAATTCTCGGTACTGGCGAAGTCTGCATCGTTTTAAATTGCCAAGATTTGATTAAATCTGTACGTAAGCAAGTTGTATCCGTGACACCCAAACAAACCTATCAAACACCTACTCGCAAGCAAACGATCCTGCTAGTGGAAGATTCCATCTCTACTCGTACCCAAGAAAAGCGGATCTTGGAAGCAGCTGGCTATGAAGTAGTGACAGCTGTAGATGGATTGGATGGTTTCAATAAGTTGAAGACGAGATCCTTTGACGCTGTAGTGTCTGATGTTCAAATGCCCAACTTGGATGGATTGGGACTCACTGCCAAGATTCGCCAGCATGGAGAATATAGCGAATTGCCAATTATTTTGGTCACATCGCTAGCTAGCGACGAAGATAAAAGAAGAGGAGCTGAAGCAGGCGCTAATGCTTACATCACTAAAGGCACTTTTAGTCAAGAGGTTCTGATCGATACTTTGAGAAGGCTTGTTTGAATTGCAAATTTTAGATTTCAAATTTCAAATTTAACAGGACTTACGCACTCCCAAACCCGGTTTGTTTGCGTAAGTTGTATTTCATCGATCGGCAAGAGGCTATGGATAAAAAAATTATCAAAATTTTAATAGTTGAGGACTCACCAGTTGTAACGCTCATCCTCAAACGAATTTTTGGCTCATCACCAGAAATGGAGGTGGTGGGAACTGCTCAAAATGGCTTAGAGGCATTAGAACTGATTCCCAAAGTTCAGCCAGATGTGATCTGTACTGACCTGCATATGGCGCGAATGAATGGCCTAGAATTCACTCTGGAAGTGATGAGCAAATATCCGCGCCCAATTTTGGTAATCAGTGCCTCAGTTCAGCCAGAAGATACTTACAATGTGTTTCAGTTGCTTGACGCTGGAGCGGTAGATGTTTTTCCCAAACCACGCGCTCAATCTATTCAAGATTATGAGATGCTCAAGCAAGAGTTGATCGCTAAAATCAAAGTTTTGTCGGGTGTGGCAGTTTTTACTTTGCGTCGGCGCACTAAAGTTGTGGGGTTGCAGATCGCTGGGGGAGCGGGGGAGCCCAAGAGCCCAAAATCGGAAGAGCCAAGTCGCGACGAAAAACACGAACGATCGCATTTTTTAACTCAAAGCTCATTCCGCAAAACTCAAAACTCTGCTAATCCGTCATCCCTAATTTCCCATTCAAAATATCAGGTAATCGCGATCGGCGCTTCTACCGGTGGGCCGCAAGCTTTGCACACTATTCTTGGTCAGCTGCCGAGTAATTTACCAGTACCGGTTATTTGCATACAGCACATCAGCGAAGGATTTTTACAGGGATTGGTAGATTGGTTGGCGTCGGAGTGCAAACTGCCTGTCAAAATTGCGACAATGGGCGACCTTCCCCAACCCGGTACGGTCTATTTTCCACCGGAAAGGCGACATTTAGAATTAAATTCTCAAGGCAAGTTTGTTTATTCCGCATCTCCACCTCAATCCGGTCATCGCCCTTCGGTAACGGTAACATTTAAGTCTGTGGCTCATTTTTACGGTCGATCGGCTGTGGGTGTTTTGCTGACCGGTATGGGGAGCGATGGTGCGGACGGTATGCTGGCGATCTCCCAAGCAGGCGGTATGACGATCGCACAAAATGAGGCAAGCTGCGTCGTTTTCGGAATGCCCAAAGAAGCGATCGCCCTTGGTGGGGCCCAACATATTCTGCCGATCGGCGAAATCGCCCCCTTCCTCCTCAATAGGGTCGGGGGATTGGGGCTAGGGACTAGGGGTTAGGGGTTAGGGGTTAGGGTTTAGGGGTTAGAAAAAGTCAAAATTTCTCCTCCCTCTTCTCTCTTCCCTCTTCCCTCTTCCCCTAAC
>NZ_JACJUP010000782.1:0-3434 GCF_014748295.1 Planktothrix sp. FACHB-1355
TTTTAGCAGATTGGTTAATTCAAACTGCTTTGCAACAAAAATATCAAACTTCTGTGTCTTTATCACCTCTCGATGATAACTTGGCAATGCAGGCGCGAGAAGCGATGTTTAAACGCTTGGGTGTGAGCGAACCTGTTGCGGTTGGGAAACGGTGACAGTTAGTAGGGTGCGTTAGCTTTAGCGTAACGCACCATCAAAATTCCGTGTCTCGTTTGATAACCAGGCCATCTGTCACGATATCTCAATTAATATTATTACCGTTACTAAAACGGAATATCATAGATCAAAAATATAAAAATATCGATGTTTGAAAATCCTAGTATTTTGCTAACATAAATATATTGAGCGAAAAAAAGGGGTTCCAAGCCTCCCATTTAAGTGGAATTATCAAAAAATTTTTCCAGATTAGGAGCTTCGTCCTTTTAAGCGGAGCCAATCCAAAATCCAAAATCCAAAATCCAAAATCGAGTGACGCACTCACCAAAATTAGGATAGTGCTATGTCAGTTGAGGCGACGAAAGAAATACTGCCAGAAACATCAGTGGTTGATACTTGGGAACCTCCCATGCCGCCCACTGACTTAATATTTGATGATGGTGAACCATTGGAGAGCAACCGCCACCGTATTGCCATGAATGTGTTGATTCGATCGCTCCAACAAGCATGGCGCGATCGCCACGACTTCTACACAGGCGGCAATATGTTTATTTATTACAGCAGCACACAAGCGCGTAACCGCGACTTTCGCGGGCCTGATTTCTTTGCCGTACTTGATGTTGACGGTACGCGAGAACGCCAAGGCTGGGTAGTCTGGGAAGAAGAAGGTCGTTACCCAGATGTCATCGTGGAACTGATGTCATCTTCGACTGCTGAAGTTGACACCGGACGTAAAAAAGATATTTACGAACGGATATTTAGAACGCGAGATTATTTCGTTTACGACCCGTTCGATCCCTCCTCGTTGCAAGGTTGGCGCTTAGATACTAACCTGCGTTATGAGCGATCGATCTCAAATGAGCAAGGTTGGCTGTGGTGCGAAACGCTAAACTTTTGGTTAGGAACTTGGCAGGGAACAATAGACCGGGAAACTGCCATCTGGCTGCGTTTTTACGATTCGGAAGGCAATCTTGTCCTTTTACCGGAGGAAGCCGCCCAGCAACAAGCTGAAGTTGCCCAGCAACAAGCTGAAGTTGCCCAACAACAAGCTGAAGTTGCCCAACAACAAGCTGAAGCTGCCCAGCAACAAGCTGAAGCCGAACGCGAACGTGCCGAAGCTGCCCAACAGCAAGCTGAAGCTGAACGTCAACGTGCCGAACGTTTAGCTGCCCGCTTACGAGAGTTGGGCGAAGATCCCAATTTAGTATAGGTTGTAGGGTGGGCAATGCCCGCCCTACTTGCGATCGTCATTTTTTCCTACCCGACTTTCTTGCAAAGAATTACCGATCCCTTCTAGAATTCCGCGCCCAATTAAGCCGATCCCTCGTCCTATTACCTGAGTCAGCACGTAAACAACGCCGCTACCGACAAAGGCAACAACTGCACGCAAACGAGGTGCGATCGCATCTCTTGTTTCTAACGCCAATGTCACTGCTAATTGTAGCCGGGAAAGTTGTCTTAATTCCGCAACGCGGGAAGCATAAATAGAAACTTTCTTAATCCCCATACCGTTAAAAACGAATAAATGATACCTGCTTTCAAAAATAGCTGTAGGAGCGCCCACATACTTTTCTAAGTTATATTTCCAAGACAAATCGTTCCGGAAGCGTTCGATTTCTCTGGTAGAAATGAGTTTTCGGTCATAAAAATTCTGCTTAATTGCCTCTACATCGGCAAAATGATTCAACAGCGGCTGGACAATGGCATTGCTAACTTGTATAATTAAATTTTGCAACAGTAATTCTGCCCTTGCCATTGCTTCCGGCGTTCCCACAGAGTAAGAAGCATTATCAATTATCAGAGGCGTGTCAAAGATCAGATGAGAAAATAAATCCACAACCAACGGTATTTTATCCAAAATTTCCGTCTGGACAAGTTCGTAATCTTGCCATATAATATTAACAACTTCTAAATCCCGGCCTTGCACGCGCAGGGTGTAGTATTTACCAAAAAAATCTGCGGTTGCATTCTGCCAAAAATCGTGTAAGATAGCCGATCGCAGTTCGGGAAGTTGACTCGGCTGAACTTGGGAAAAGCGCAGATCCTCTAATAAATCATCTAACTTTTGCAAAACCAAAACCAGCAATTCCCGCTTTTTTTGCTCTCGGAAAATATCGGTTTCCAAAGGCACGTTAGTAAGGTTTTGCAAGCTATATTGGATGGAGGCGTAAGTATTCTCAAACAGCTGCGATCGCCTGTTTGTCAGAGAATGAGAGCGTTTTGAGGAATGAGGAATGAGATTGGAGTCAAAGAACTCCTCTGGTCTTCTGTCTCTCTGCTCCTCTGCTCCTCTGCTTGCCCGCGCAATGTCGATCGGCGTCATAGATGCGATCGGCACAGATTGTCCTAAGAGCTTATTTACCAACCAGCGGGATGCCCTGAGTTCGCGCTGCCTTCCAGCCAGGATAGCTCGGTCTAGCACAGACAATCTACCCTTTTGCAATTCCTCGGTCACCTCAGCCAGGGCAGCTTCTATCTGGCGCAGTCCAGACAAGCGAATATTACTCAACAGAGTTGGCAGCAAACCTGTTTGAGATTCTGATGGGGGATTTGTTGTTCTTGGGACAGAAGCTTTCATAATTTCCGGAGGCCAATAGGCTTCACCAGCCGCCACCTGACGAATAGTATCTACCAATTCCGAAACAGGATATCCTTTGGGGCAATAACCCTCCACACCCAACTGTCGTGCTGCTGCCAGCAAGAGCGGCTCTAAAAATGAACTCAATACTAAAATCGGCAATTCGGGGTAAAAAGTTTTTAGCTGCTGACAAAGTTCTAACCCAGAGATTTCCGCCCCAGGTAGGCGACCCAAGCCTAAATCTAAAATTACCAAATCGACGGAGGGCCGATCGTTTTGGAGAATCTGCAAAGCATCCGGTGCTGACTGCGCTTCGGCGATAGCTTGCAGGTCGGGAAACTGACCCAGAACAACCCGCAAACCGGCACGGAAGATGGGGTCATCGTCAATTAGCAGGATGTGGAGTGGGCCTTTCGGGCTGAAGTTCAAAACTGGTTTCGCCAGATCGCTCATGGTGGTTCAATTGTTAACAAATGGCAGGGTATTGGTGACTAATGTTGTAAGCAATCTTCCTAAATTGGTAACTAATAAGTGGTAGATGTTAGGTATTAAGTTAACAAACAAACAATCGCCTCTTGGCAAATCGTCTTTTTTCATGCGTTTTAACATATGTTAGCGACCAGTCACCACATAAAACAGCCAGATCCCGATCGTTCCCACCCAAAAACTTGGCTGATAATGACCATAGGGAGCCGTTTCA
>NZ_JACJUP010000783.1:0-3370 GCF_014748295.1 Planktothrix sp. FACHB-1355
GATCGAAAAAGAAATTCAGCGGGGACGCATGGGCGTTCTGTTCTACCAAAAACACCCCACCTGGGAAGTTCGCATGGCGATCCAAATGACTTGGCTGCACCGACTGCTTTGGGGACTCCTCTCCCTTGGCGGTCTCCTCAACGAACGTACAATGGCGGGGTTTTTGCAAGCCCTCATAGACAGGGGGAAACCGCAATTAGCGCTGGAAATAGCGCGAATCTTTTTGAATTGGTACAACGTCAAAGCTGTTTACGCTGCTTATGCTCAAATGCGGTAAAAAAAAGTTGGCTTGCCTGAAATATTTTGCCAACTACTGTAAAATACTCTACCTGCTTTGCACCAGAAGTTAGCGAAGTTATGATATCTTAATAAAGTTATTTAGCGGGCACTACCCTTTTGTTGGGTGTTTGGTGGAAGTTGAAGCTTCCAAGGTACAGCAACTTACTTTAATCTCAGACATACATATGCTTGAACGGGCAAAAATTTTTGGTTTAATTTCAGTACTAGCTGTTTCGTTAGCTGCTTGCTCTGGCAACTCCGAGAGCGCAACCAATACAACTTCACCAGATAATTCGTCTTCCGCATCTGCTCCAACAGCAGCATCTCCAGCTGTTGACAAAACATCCTCGACAGTCAGCGTATCTACCACTCAAATAAAAAATGTCAGCGAAGTAAAATTTAAAGCACCAACACCAGGTAGCCTGTATGGTGTTTTAGATGTCATTAATGACTCTAGTGCCCCAACTCATAAGATTTCAAAATCAACTCCCATCAAGGTAAGCGGTTGGGCTGTTCTAGCTAACAAGAACAAACTAGCTGACAGCGTAATTATTACGCAAGCAGACAATAAAAAAGTGCTGGCAGTAGCTCCCGTAAATATAGCAAGACCGGATGTTGCCAAAGCTTTGAACAATCCTGCTTATAAAAACTCAGGTTGGACTGCCACAATCAATCCTGCCACTTTGCCAACAGGTAAGGTGGTTATTCAAGCTTGGTCTTACGATTCGGCAACAAAAGAAGCTACCCAGCTAAGTCGTAACCACGAAGTAGATCTTACTCAATAATTTGATGACAACTTTCCTGGTAGCGCCCAAACTGTGCTAGGTTAAAGGATGTTGTCTAAATCGCACATCCGAGATTTCGGGTGTTTCTTGCACAAGAGTACGCCTCGCAAGAAATCCGCTCGGATGGAGGATTAACCCGAAAGGAGTTCAAAAAAAATATGCCAGTTGTCTCATTGGCTCAAATGATGGAAGCGGGAGTCCATTTTGGGCACCAAACTCGCCGTTGGAATCCCAAAATGTCTCCCTACATTTATACATCCCGCAATGGAGTCCACATCATCGACTTGGTACAAACTGCCCAGTTGATGGAAGATGCTTACAGCTATATGCGGACTGCTGCCGAACAGGGCAAAAAGTTTTTGTTCATCGGAACCAAGCGTCAGGCAGCTGGAATTGTGGCACAAGAAGCGAGTCGCTGTGGAGCTTACTACATCAACCAACGCTGGTTGGGTGGAATGCTCACCAACTGGGCTACGATCAAAACGCGGGTGGAACGCCTGAAAGATTTGGAACGCCGCGAGGAAAATGGCGCACTGGCGCTGTTACCTAAAAAAGAAGCAGCAGTTTTGCGGCGCGAAATGGAAAAGCTGCAAAAATATTTGGGTGGCATCAAGACGATGCGGAAACTTCCCGATGTAGTGGTGATTGTGGATCAGCGGCGGGAATACAACGCAGTGCAAGAATGTCAGAAATTAAATATTCCGATCGTGTCGCTGCTGGACACAAACTGCGATCCGGATCTAGTCGATATTCCCATTCCGGCAAACGATGACGCCATTCGATCGATTAAGCTAATAGTTGGCAAATTAGCGGATGCCATCTACGAAGGTCGTCACGGTCAGCTGGAAGCAGCGGAAGATGAAGACTACGAAGATTACGAAGGCGCTGAAGAGGATATCGACTACGATGAGAGCGATTTCCCCGATGAAGATGAAGATGAAGACAGCGATCAATAATCAGCGTTAACAAGGAAAATAGATTAGGGACGATCGGCAAAATGGCGGAAATATCTGCAAAACTTGTCCAAGAACTGCGTCAAAAAACCGGCGCAGGCATGATGGATTGTAAAAAAGCGCTCTCGGAAACCGGCGCTGACATGACCAAAGCTATGGAATGGCTGCGGCAAAAAGGACTCGCCCGTGCCGGCAAAATCGAAACGAAAGCAGCTACAGACGGGCTGGTAGGCAGCTACATCCACACAGGCGGCAGAGTAGGCGTACTGGTGGAAGTGAACTGCCAAACCGATTTCGTGGCCCGCAATGAAGAGTTCAAAGCCCTAGTGCAGAACATTGCTATGCAAATAGCGGCTTGTCCGAACGTGGAGTACGTCAAGGTCGGCGACATCCCATCGGAAGTAGTGGAAAGGGAAAAAGCGATCGAAATGGGGCGAGATGACTTGGGCAACAAACCCGCCAACATCAAAGAAAAGATTGTTGAGGGTAGAATTGAAAAACGCCTCAAAGAAATGACTTTGCTCGATCAACCCTACATCCGCGACCAAAATATCACAGTGGAAGAGTTGGTCAAGCAGCAAGTCGCCAAATTGGGTGAAAACATCCAAGTGCGTCGCTTTGTCAGATTTGTACTCGGTGAAGGATTGGAAAAACAAGAATCCAACTTTGCCGAAGAAGTCGCCGCTCAAATGGGTAGCAATTCGTAGCCTCACAACAACTAAGTAACAAAAAAGACAGGCCATCCATTGAGGTTGGCCTGTGTTTATTGGGTCGAGATCCCCGACTTCTTCAAGAAGTCGGGGATCTGTATACCTTTCATCTGCGGTAAAAAATAAATTATCAGACATCTCCAAAAAAAATTTCGGCAGGCAGGATACCTACCCCACAAGAATTTTTGGGACTCGACGAAAAACTGGAAAAACAAGAATCCAACTTTGCTGAAGAAGTTGTCGCTCAAATGGGTGACACTGAGTTTGAAACTCATTGAGTAGCAAAAAAGACAAGTAAACCCACGTAGATGCCCTGTTTTTGATTTGTGGCTTATCCTAAAAACAGGACTTATGGAAACTTTGCATCTGTAAAAGTAGATGGCGAGAGCAATTGAGAAAATAGAGCAGGATATAGCGGCGCTGGAAGAAGCAACTTCTGCGATCGCACAAGACTTCTACAACACTTACGAACGTTATCTCAAAGGCTTGGGGCAGGCAATGCGACAGCAGCTGATCCTCGCAACTTATCACCTCTGCACCCAAGCATATCCCCAAGCATTCCTCAGTTTATCTTTCAGTCAGCGGCAGCAATTGCAGAAAGCAATCCGAAAGCTGGCCGAAAATGCCAAACAACAATTGCTGG
>NZ_JACJUP010000784.1:0-3406 GCF_014748295.1 Planktothrix sp. FACHB-1355
CTTTCGGCTTGGCTTTAATGGTGAAGCAAACAGCTATATTTTTCCTATTCATACCAATAGTTTTGGTAATAAATGACGAACTTCGTAATTTCTGGAAAAACTTAAGATTAAAAATTAAAAATCAGCCTTCTTCTATTTTTAATGCAACTGAAAGATTAGCTCAACTATTAGGTGCTTTGTTGTTGTCAGTGTTAGTATTTGGCCCTTGGTATCGCACGAATTGGCTGCTAATGCTGACAGCTGGGAAACGAGCTACTGTAGACTCTGCGATCGCAGAAGGCGACCCTGCCCTAAATACGATCGATGCCTGGATATTTTATTGGAAAGATTTACCTTATGTAGTTTCTTGGCCTCTGTTGCTAGTACCCATCGTCGGTCTACTACTTTATCTGGGTAAGTTAGCCATTAGAGGAGTAGAACAGCTACGCAGGAAAACATCTGAGGAAATAGAGCCGCTACGGAAAATAGCAGCGGAAAGTGAACAAATGTCAGCTTGGCAGGCCGAATTTAAGAAAACTGGCAAGATGCCGCCCGAATTTAGGAAAGCAGCAGCGGAGATCGAAAAACAAATGTCAGCTTGGCCGCCCGAATTGAGAAAAACAGCAGCGGAGATCGAACAACAGCCAGTTTTGCAGATCAAATTATGGCACAAAGTTATAGTGTTAAGTTGCTGTTGTCTATATTATCTGGGTATACTTCTCAATCTAAAATTAGAGTTTCGAGATCTCAGAGGTACAGGTGGTAATAGCTTTACTCGATCGCCTATTAAATGGTTAGCTATATTTTTGGTAAGTGCCTATCTGCTTTGTTCTCTAAATATTAACAAAGATACCCGTTATGTTTTGCCATATTTGCCAGTGCTGTCACTGTTCCTCGCTTACTGGTTGACGCTTTGGACTGGGCGCTGGTCACAATATATCCGCCGCATTACTATCGGTTTAGCGATATTATTAATGTTGGCAAATATCTATCCGATCGGGGGTACTTGGTTAACGCAAATTCTCAGTCCCCGGTTTCAGCACTATCCTTATATTGGTGCCCAGTTTCCCCATCAGCAGGTAATTGCAGAAATCGTTAAAACGGAACCATACCTGCGATCGACTTTAGGCGTACTACCCTCGACACCAGAACTAAACCAACACAACTTCAATTATTACGGTGCTTTAAGCGATTTTCAGGTTTACGGGCGTCAGGTAGGAACGCGAAAAAAACACCTACAGCAAGATGCACGGTCTGTGTCCTGGTTCCTCACCAAAACAGGAGATCAAGGTTCCGTTCCCAGCGAAGCGCAGAGTGCGATCGTCCAAATTGTAGAGCAAGGTGGAGATTTCCAGTTACAGAAAAGTTGGAATTTGCCCGATGGCAGTAATTTGAATCTTTACCACAGCCGAAAGCCACCAGTACAAGTACAACCGTTAAGCGAAGAAGTAGCAAAGCAGGAGATAATTTCTCAATCCGCAATCCCCAATCCAAAATCCTCTCTTGCGAAGGTGGGCATCGTGACGGTCACCGGAGCCATTCCGATCTTGGGGTCTCCCCAAGTAGAGGACATGGCGTCCAAGACGCCCACTTCGCGCAAAATCCAAAATCTAAAATTGAATCGCGTTACAGTACCAGATCGATCGCCTCCTGGAGTTCCAGTCCCCGTCGTCTACGATTGGTCTGGTTCTTGGAACCAGTTACAGTCAGGCTTGGTATTGTTAACTTGGCGCAGTTCGGCGGTTTCTCCCTCACAAGCAACAAAGTCCGCGCTTGCATTGAAAACAGGTGGGACGGGCAAGATGCCCATCCCACAAGCCAAATCTCTCTCTTCTGAGGTGGGCGTCTCGACGGGCAAGATGCCCATCCCACAAGCCAAATCTCTCTCTTGTGGGGTGGGCGTCCCGCCTGCCCAGTGCATTAGTAAAAAATCTCAGACGAAGCAACAAGGATGGCTGCATGACCATGCTATTGGGATGGGAAATTTGCATCCGGGTAACTTGACAGACGATCGCTTGACGGATTCATTTCGAGTTATCGAACGAACGGCGATGCTTCCTCCCGCCGATGTTGTTCCGGGAATTTACACTTTAGAAGCAACTTATCTCAATCGCCAAACTGGTGAAACTTATCCGATTGCAGTACCGCCAGTCACCCTGAAAATTGACCCAACTGCCAAGTTTACACCCGCACCGGAATTAGATTTACTCACTCAGTTAAGAACTTTAGCAGCTCAATTACCCCAAGGCTCAAAAGCACTCGATCGCGTCTTTGACCAAACTGGACGGATCAATCAATACGATCCGACTCAAGATTATCTGATTCAGGCTAGCAAGACACTAAATTACCGTTTGGCACACTCACCGCAAAACCTGCAATTAGCTTATGCTTTGGCGCTGGCGAAGGTGTTGCGGCGACAGCCTGCTGGTGCGATCGCCGCCTTGGAAAGAGTCACCAAACTCGACTCCCAAAACCCCTACGCCTACGCCTACCTGTCTTTCGTCCACTTGTATGACTGGAATCCCTCAAAAGCCGAAAAAGCCCTCAAACCAGCCCTGGCTCTCAATCCCAATCTCCCGGAAATTCAAGCTCTCAGCGGTGCAGCAGCTCTAATGCAAGGAAATTTGATCGAAGCTTGGCATTATTTCCAGCCATTAATTACTATTTGAGATAGCTCATCAAGATTGACTCAATCTGGGCAATTCCAATCGGCTTAGTAAAGTAGTCATTAGCTCCAGCGGCTAAACAAAGTTCCCTGTCACTTTCTGATGCAGTCAGTATTACGACCGGTAGATTTTGCAAATCTGGTTCTTGTCGCAGCGTTGCGAGTAAATTTAAGCCGATCGGGCCTTCCGGTAACTGTAAATCCAACAAAATTAAATCTGGTTTGAATGTTTGCACTTCACCTAGAAAATCAAGACCATTGGCTAAGTGCTTTACGTGATAGCCAATCGCCTGAAGGTAATTCTGTAACACGGAGGCAGTGCGGCGATCGTCCTCCACAATTAAAACACGCATTTTGTCAGAGGCCACTTTTCGAGTGTGGCGTTTGAGGTGTCGGCTGTCGGTTACCTGTGGCCTTGGTTGTGCTGGAGAATGCAGAGCTCTCTCTACAACTGGAAAAACCCCTGCCCCACTGACGACCGCTCCCTCAGTATCCGGCAGAAAAAGCGTGAATTCACTGCCTTGACCCAAAGTCGATCGCACCGTCACATCGCCACCGTGCAAACGGGCTAGTTTGCGAGTCAGCACCAAACCCAAACCAGAGCCTTCACATTGCCACTTAAGATCGCTATCGAGCTGGCAGAACGGTTGAAACAGCAACCGAAGATTTTCTGGCGCAATGCCGATACCTGTAAGTAGTCGGACAAAAGTAATCGACACTGTATGAACTTTTGTTAAGGCACTTGCAGGAGTGCGATCGCTA
>NZ_JACJUP010000785.1:0-3349 GCF_014748295.1 Planktothrix sp. FACHB-1355
GGCAGGCAGGATGCCTACCCCACTAGAATTTTTGGAGATGTTTAATAGAGAAGGAGTTAGCACAGAGGCAACCAAGCAATGCAAGTTCCCCGCCTGCACCCAGACACGATCGAACAAGTCAAGCAGCGAGTCGATATTGTAGATGTAATATCCGATCGCGTCGTCCTACGCAAGCGGGGCAAAGACTTCGTAGGCTTATGTCCCTTCCATGACGAAAAAAGCCCCAGCTTCACTGTCAGTCCGCAAAAACAGATGTATTATTGCTTCGGCTGTCAAGCTGGCGGTAGCGCCATCAACTTCCTCATGCAAGTGGAAAAACAATCCTTCAGCGATGTAGTGCTGGAATTGGCGCGACGCTACGCTGTGCCGGTGCAAACCCTCGAACCCGAACAGCGACAAGAACTGCAACGACAAATCACTCTCCGGGAACAGCTTTACCAAATATTGGCGGTGACAGCAGCATTCTATCAGCACGCATTGCGCCAATCCCAAGGACAACAAGCTTTAGAATATCTCAAATCCCAACGCCAGCTGAGTGAAGAAACCATCCAGCAGTTTCAACTCGGCTATGCACCGGCGGGTTGGGAAACTCTCTACCGCTACTTGGTAGAACAAAAAGGCTATGCCTTGCATTTAGTGGAACAAGCCGGGTTGATCAAACCGCGCAAAGAGGGTGGTGGTTATTATGACGTATTTCGCGATCGTCTGATTATCCCCATTTGCGATATGCAAGGCAAAGTTATCGCTTTTGGCGGTCGCACTCTCACCAACGAACAACCCAAATATCTCAACTCGCCGGAAACGCAACTATTTAATAAAGGTAAAACTCTGTTTGCCTTGGATAAAGCTAAAGACGCCATTGCCAAGCAAGACCGAGCTATCCTGGTAGAAGGGTATTTTGATGCGATCGCTCTCCACGCCGCAGGCATTACCAACGCCGTCGCGTCACTCGGCACTGCCCTCAATATAGATCGAATTCGTCATTTGTTGCGCTACACCGACTCGAAACAACTCGTACTCAACTTCGACGCCGACAAAGCCGGTACTACCGCCGCCGAAAGAGCAATCGGGGAAATTGCAGATTTAGCTTACCGGGGAGAAGTGCAGTTACGCATACTCAATATCCCCGATGGCAAAGACGCCGATGAATATCTCAAAACCCATTCCCATGAAGAATATCGCCAGCTGGTAACAAATGCGCCACTGTGGTTGGACTGGCAAATCGAGCAAATCGTTGCTGGAAAAAACCTCAAACAAGCCGATCGATATCAGCAAGCATATCAGCAAATGATCAAATTGCTGAATAATATCGTCAATCCGGATATGCGGACGCATTACATCACTCGTTGTGCAGAAATTCTCAGCCAAGGTGAAGCGCGACTGGTATCCATGATTGCCCAAAATATCATCGTCGAATTGAGAAATCCCCGCCGCAGTGGGCCGATTGGGATCGTCCCTCGGCGTCCTCAAGCTGCTAAACCAGTTTCCACTTTACCAGAAGGAAAACGATTAGAGCAAGCGGAAGCTTTACTTTTGCGCCTTTATCTGCATTGTCCTTACCAGCGTCAGGCGATCGCAGATATCTTAGAGGAGCGAGATTTGGAATTTAGCCTTTCTCACCATAGATTTTTATGGGCGCAGATTTTGGAGATCCAGGAAACATCTCCACAGTTAGAACTAGACCTCATCTCCAAGTTACAAGACAAACGCCTGGAATTCCCAGACGAAATGACCCAAGTTGGTCACCTGTTTCTACTAGATGAGTTGAGTCAGTTGGATATCACCCGCGCTGCGGAATTAATTCGAGCTGCTGTCACTCGTATGGAACAGGTGATGTGTGAAAAACAATCTCGTTATTTTCGAGAACTCTGGGAAAAGATTAACATTGCGATCGAACGAGAACGCGGCGAGCAATACAGTCAAGAATACCGCAGCACCACACAGCGCAGCATCGAACTCGATCGACTTTGCCAAGTCTCCTTCTCCGACTTAGTAGACATTTAAAGGAGAGAGCGGGGAAGTCAAAAGTCAAAAGTCAAAAGTCAAAAAGGGGTTAGGGATTAGGGGTTAGGGGTTAGGGAAAGTCAATCATTCAAAAATTCCTCCTCTTCCTCTTCCCTCTTCCCTCTTCCCTCCTCCCTCTCCCTCTTCCCTCCTCCCTCTTCCCTAGCCCCTAGCCCCTAATCCCTAGCCCCTTGTTTTTACGGACAGTACAAAGTCTCGCGAGTATCGCGTCCGGTCACGGGATTAGTACCTTTAGCAACCGCACAAAGGATCTTGAGCTGATCGTCACGCAGTACAACATCGGTAAAATCAGCACCATCGACGATCGCACCATCGAATTTAGCATTGAAGGCAAAAGCACCTTCCAGAATTGCATTGGTTAAATTAGCCTTCATAAAACGGGCTGTGGCTACCGTAGCATAGCTGAGGTCGGCTCCCTCTAAATTAGCTAAATTTAGAACTGCCCCGAAAAGACTGACTCCCCGCAAATCAGTATGGCTCAGGTTACTGTTGCGGAGATTGGCTTGGTTGAATTTGGAATCTGTGAGGTCGCGTCCGGAGAAATCTGCACCAACTAGGTTTTCTTTGGTGTAGTCCAAAGCCCAAGCTGGAGCCGAAATCCCTCCAAAAGCCGTTAGGCAGATCGCTACCCAAAGCCATAAACTGAGTAATATTCTCGCGATCCGATTTTTTAAACTTGAATTCATGTTCGTACCAGTTGATGGCAAACCGTTCAGTATCTCATTATCCCGATCTCGGTGCATTAGGTGAAGACCTGGTTGCCCAATGGTTGCGATCGCAAGGCTGGTCGATATTGCATCGTCGCTGGTATTGTCGTTGGGGAGAGTTGGACATCATCGCCCAAAACAGTGAATCCGCAGATTTGGTATTTGTAGAGGTAAAAACCCGCAGTCGCGGAAATTGGGACGCCGACGGTCTGCTGTCGATCTCGCCGCAAAAACAAGCTAAACTTTGGCAAGCGGTGCTGTTATTTTTAGCCGCACACCCAGAACTGGCAGAGCGTCCGTGTCGATTTGATGTAGCTTTGGTTAGGTGTGAGCGGCTGGGTAGAAAGCCTTACCGTAATTCCAATTTTGAAGCTATAGATAGTTACTACTCAGATCCCCCATCGGCAGATGACCAAAAAGGAAACAATGCGGAGCAATCTTTGCTGACTGCGAAAGCTACACAGAAAACAGGATATCGACTTGTCTTGCAGCAGTATATTCAGTCAGCCTTTGATTTTGAAGGTTAGATTTCTCTTCTCTTATGCCAGAGTTTCCGGGCAGTATCCCAAACCATTGACAAATTGGCGGCGAAATGCTTCGATTTCTTCGCGATCGGG
>NZ_JACJUP010000786.1:0-3423 GCF_014748295.1 Planktothrix sp. FACHB-1355
CTGTTTTTGCCAGTCGCAACCGATATCCTAATTTGCGTTTGATTTCTGGCAAACAGCCTTGAGTTTGCCATTTTTTGACAATTTCTCTAGCATCTGGGTTATCCATATTTAATGCGCTCCAGCGCATTCGTGATAGTTCTTTTAAAGTGTTGGGACAATCATCGTATTCACTAGGTTGGCAAGTTTCGCCGCCCTGAACTACATATAGATTTTCTATATTTAAATACTTTTTTTGGGCGTCAACAATGATAGGTATAGTACTTCTATAAGTACCTTTATCATCAATACTAGCCAAAAAACAATCATTATGAAAACCAGTTCGAGAGCGATCGCTACCATTAAACGCTTCTCGATCTTCGAGATTCTTGCTATTATTAAAAGCTTCTGGTTTATGGCGGGGATACCTGATTGCTACCATACGTTCTTTGGGTAACGCTGATAAAAGTTTAAACAGGATTGCTTTTCGATCTTCATTGTTCTTGTCCAAACCATTTGAAGACCTATTCCATTCCCCCCAGTAGCCTATAAAACCTGCTTCTATATAGGCGATCGCATCATAATTAGCTTTCAGTATGGGTGTTAACTGCTCAATATGAGAAAGGATGGTATCTCTGGGAGCATCATCACCTCCACCCACCCAATTATATGAGAACCTGATAATCAATTTTATTCCCGCTTTTCTGGCGGTTTCGCAGTCTTGGGATATCATCTCCAAAAAAGACTGCGATATGATTCCGTTTCGGAATTTTGAAAGCAAGTAAATCCGGCGAACCAAGGTTATATTTTTACTTCCGATCTTTCGCAGTTCGGATAGCTCTAATGGAGAAGTATCTTGATTCCTAACCGGATCGATTGCTATAAAAAATCCTCTTTCAGGATTGGTAAAATCTTCCAGACTGCTTTCATAGGATATAGTTTTTTTAGAGTCATTCCTAGCCAGAGTGCTTACGCATGATGTCAGCAACATCACCACGAGCAAACCTCCTATTAATTTAGGTAGTTTTTTATATTTATTCCCCCACAATATTGATATGTTATGCCAGCATCCTAATCTGTATCCTTGCATACAATCTATTTTTCCGCCATCGGTATTTCAACTTCTTTTATACCCGTAGATTCACTGTGATTTATCTCATCGCTTTCGCGGTCATTCATTTTGGGTGATGGCGACAAAGCGATTAAGCTCGAAACTAAAGAAGGAATTAATTTATCCCAGTTATCTAGTTTTAATTGCACGCCCAACCTTTTTATTTGAGCATAGGCAATAGTAGCAAAACTGGGATTTTGAGCGAGGGCATCTTCGGGAATTACCAGTCTCAAACAAGCAGGATTGATATTGGTTTCCTGGATGATTTGGCGTAACTGAGCGGCGAAGTCAGGTTGGAAAAATTGTTCGCTAGTAAGGTTAACGTCTACTGTTATCCCTGCATCATTAGAAGATTCATGCTGCCAAAGCTGCATCTGACGGCAAGCTTCATAAAGTAACCGCCAGTTAACGCTGAGATTTGAGCTTGTTTCTTCCAGCGCTGGCTCGTCAGCTGGCCGATTCGGCTTGTATTCCGGTAATAACTGCTTCAGCAAAAAGACGATCGAATAGGTATCGTTTTTATCTGCTGCCGCGCATAAAGCATCCACCTTAAAATCAACAATTTCCGGTACTATACCAGCGGCATTGGCAACAGTCATAATTTTTTCGTGTTGGGTGGGGTCATACTTCTCACCTTCGATAAACAGTTCTTCATACAATTTTTCTCCCGGACGCAACCCCGTAAAGACGATATCAATGTCTTTGCCTACTTCATATCCGGAGAGGCGAATCAAATCTTTTGCCAAATCGAGGATCTTGACTGGTTGCCCCATATTGAACATGAATACTTCACCACCCTTACCCAGGACTGCCGCCTGCAAAACCAGCTGCACCGCTTCTGGAATTGTCATGAAAAAACGAGTGATATCTGGATGGGTAATTGTAATCGGGCCACCTTCCGCAATTTGCCGCTTAAAGGTTGGCACAACGCTACCCCTGCTACCCAAGACATTGCCAAAACGAGTCACGACAAACTGTCTGCCAGTTTTTTGGGCGGCTCGCAGTACCATCATTTCGGCAATTCGCTTGCTAGCTCCCATAATATTAGTGGGATTAACGGCTTTGTCTGTGGAGATCATGACAAAGTGTTGGGCATTGTATTGCAATGCCATATCCACCAGATTTTTTGTACCCCGCACATTATTGGTGATTGCTTCTGGCGGGTTTAATTCCATCATGGGGACGTGCTTGTGAGCCGCAGCGTGAAAAATTATTTCTGGCCTGTATTTCTCAAAAATGTACTTCAGTCGCGAGGAAAATCGAATATCTGCGATCGATGCTGTAATGCGAGGAATCTCTTGTTGCTTTTCCCCATTGTGTTTTAATTCTTCCACAAGCTGTTGCAGTTCTTGTTGGATATTGAATACGGAATTTTCTCCGTGTCCTATCAGGATCATTTCCGCAGGGCGACATTTAAAAATTTGCCGACAAAGTTCGCTGCCGATCGACCCTCCCCCTCCGGTAATCAGAACTGTTTTACCCTTTAGCAATCTAGAGATTTTATCTACCTCGGTTTGGATTGGTTCGCGACGCAACAGATCCTCTATCTGTACATCCCGAACGCTGTTCATCTTGAGATCGCCATTGAGGATTTCATTGATGGGCGGTAGCGTACTCGTTCCAACTCCCGCTGATTGACAAATTTCTACGATTTCCCGAATGTCTCTACCCGGAACTGTAGGCATAGCAATTATCACTTTGCTGATGTGCATAGAGCGCACCACTTCGGGAATTTTATAGCGATCGCCCAGTACAGGAATTCTGCAAATATTTAAGTTGAATTTTTTGGGATCGTCGTCAATAAACGCGACTGGATAAATACCCAGAGAGGGACTATGTTGCATTTTTTGCACTAGGGATATGCCTGCGCTGCCCGCTCCAACGATAAGGACGCGATCTCCTTTGTAAGATTTCTTACGTCCTTGTCTGAGTCTGGCGAGCGCGGGAATGCTGAAACGGCTGGCCGCAACTAACAGCAAACTGAGAATCCCGTCCAGCAAGGGGAGCGATCTCGGTAACCTATCTACCCCCAAATCGCTCACATAAAACAGCATCTTAAAAACTATGGTTTGCAATACTGTAGCCCCCACTGTAAGCATCACCATATGCTCCAGCTCATCAATAGTGGCATAGCGCCAGTAATGCTTGTAAAAGCCCCACTGAGCAAATACAGTTATTTTTACCGCTAAAAACATCAGCGTTGCTACTAGCAACCCATATTTGTATGGTTCAACCGTAAAATCATCATCTAACCGAATTGCCAACGCTAATATGGGCGTAATTAAGAAAATTATTAGATCGCATATTAAAAACTTCCGATTTTTTAATCCCGTTAG
>NZ_JACJUP010000787.1:0-3419 GCF_014748295.1 Planktothrix sp. FACHB-1355
GCCAACACTAAGAACTTGGATGTTGTACCAATTTGGGAGAGCCAAGTGGAGGTTTCATCGCATTTTGAACCCCCGTCCCTTTAGGGCTGGGGTGGCTTCAGAACTCTATCTCCAAATCAGGGATAAAATTCTTGTTTCGTTCGTCTGGATAACCTCTAGGATTACAAATTACTCGCGTGCTTCCGAGCAAATAATCATGTTGACAGTGGATGTGCCCGTGTATCCATAAAGAAATACTAGATTCTTCAACAAATTTATCAAGGTTTGAGGCATAAGCAGCACTGAGAATATCATCTCGATCGCACACAGCTAAAGAGCGTTTACTTGGTGCATGATGGGTAATTACCACTATTTTGTTATTTTGGTTGTTTAACAGTTCTTCACCCAACCAGCGTAATGACTTATTATGGATGATTGCCGTATCAATAGACCGTAGTTTGCGATAATCGGGACTGACTCGAATTTTCCTGTAATCAGTCATTATTCGGGTTGCTTCATACCCAGCAATTTTAGGATCGCCAAACAAGCTAAAATCTGTCCATAACGTGCAGCCCAAGAATTTAATGTCGTTAATTATCAAGCTGTCATTCTCCAAAATATGGATATTCGTGCCTTCTGCCGATCGTTTGAGATCGTCAATATGTTTTGGAAATGCCTTTCCGTAGTACTCATGGTTACCTAAAACATAAATTACAGGCAGATCTGGAAAGTAATGTTTAGCCCAATCTACACCTTTTTTACCAACGTGAATATCCCCAGCTAGAATAATAACGTCTGCATTAGTTACCAAAGGGGTGAATTGCTCAAACTCTATATGTAAATCGCTGAGGATATGCAACTTCATTTTATTTCCTCTACCCCATTTCCATTCAAACTTTTATCTCGCCGATCGAATTCATCCAATAATTTAAAAAACGATTCAAAACCTGCCTTTTCATTAGCCAAATACAATTGTTGATATTTGCCGGATACCTATTAACTTTTTATCGCAGACAATATCTCGCTGTCCGTAGGCTCGACCGATCTTTTCCGATGGATATTCCCAGGCAGTCATTTGTCCCAATCTTAAGACATCATCTTTTATTCCAGTTCCCGAATACAAAGAAGGAACCCACAAATCGCCTTGAATTCCTCCTTTCATTTCGATGTATGCTGGCAACCAAATTGTATCTTGATAACCTTGTCTTTCTTGGAATTCAATTCGCTCGATCTGCTCAAAGGGAATCCAGAAATAGCCTTCGGGAATCACCGCTTCTAAAAAAGGCCCTAATACATCATCGGCATCGCGAATTTGCGTAAATTCTTCGCCATCCAAAATTCCCGATAATTTGGGAACTTCCTTCCAAGCTTCGTCGAGTAAAGCTTCCGCTTCTTCTATTCTCGATTCGCACAGCAGTCCCAAAGCATTGATAAATTTTGCACCGTAGGCGGGAGGTTCTTGCAAAGCTTGGGGTGCGCCTTGAAGTTGGCTCAAAAAATTGTAGCGCGATCGCTCGGCGTTGAGAATAGCGAAGTAGAACTCAGCAGCTTCCGATAATCTGGTATCTGCTAATGCTACATCGCGCAGTCGATCTTCTGCTGCATCGAAATCTTCCGCCAGCACAAGCAGTTCAAATAGAAGAAAGCTAAGGGAAGCGTTTTGAGAGTCTTCTGACACATCCCGGTAAGCTTGTGCGATCGCTTCTGTTAAATTACCTTGAATCAGCCAATCTTCGGTTTTCATTTATACTTAGTCCCCTTTGATAAAAAAAGCCTGACAGATATGTCAGGCAGTTTCTAACTTTCAGTAATTATGCTTCGCTGTTTAGTTTTGCGGAAAGCTGCTGACTGCTTGCACATTCATGCTAACTGCTGGTGCGGAAACAGGTGCGATCGCTTGTTGCAGGATCGGGGTACCCACAACCGAACTGTTAGCCAGCGTAAACAGCGGATTAGACAGAATTCCCGCCAACGAGGTAGCCAATAACATCACCACCAAACCCACTTGCAAAGGCCGCATACCGGGCAAATTCCAGCGAATTTCTGGATAATTCTGCACAGTTTCCGACATTTCTTGCGGTTCTTTCACTACCATCATCTTGACAACGCGGATGTAGTAGTAAATCGAGATAACGCTAGTCACTAACGCCAGCAACACCAAACCGTAAAGTCCAGCTTGCCAACCTGCCCAGAATAGATAAATTTTGCCAAAGAAACCGGCCAAAGGCGGAATTCCTCCCAAGGAAAGCAGACAAATGCTGAGTCCCAAAGTGAGGAGGGGGTCTTTTTGATACAAACCGGAGTACTCGCTAATTTGGTCAGTTCCCGTCCGCAGGGTGAACAAAATCACGCAGATGAAACCGCCCAAGTTCATGAACAGGTAAATCAGCATATAAAAGATCATGCTGGCATAACCTGCTTGAGTACCTGCAATCAAACCGATCATCACGAAACCGGCTTGCCCGATCGAAGAGTAAGCCAGCAGCCGTTTCATGCTAGTTTGGGCGAGGGCGACTACGTTACCCAAAACCATGCTGAGAATGGCGAGGGCGGTGAAGACAAATCGCCACTGATCGGTTACTAAGGGGAAAGCAGTTACCAGTAAGCGGATCGCAAGGGCGAAACCAGCTGCTTTGGAACCCACGGAAAGGAAGGCTACAACTGGAGTAGGCGAACCTTCGTAAACGTCAGGCGTCCACTGGTGGAAAGGTACGGCGGAGATTTTGAAGGCGATACCTGCGATCGCAAATACCAAGGCAATTACCAAACCTAAAGATTGACCGCTATCGCCTATACCGGATGCGATCGCACTCAAACGAGTTTCCCCACCCGACAAACCGTACAGCAAAGATATGCCGTACAGGAATATCGCCGAACTCGAAGCCCCAATCAACAGGTATTTCAACGCCGCTTCGTTAGAGCGAGGGTCGCGTTTGGTGTAACCTGTGAGCAGGTAAGAGGAAATACTGAGGGTTTCCAGCGCGATAAATATCGTTACCAGTTCGTCCGCCCCACAGAGGAACATACCGCCCAGCGTCGCGGTTAGCAAAATGGCGATAAATTCCCCCAAGGAAGTGCCAGATTGTTCCACGTAGCGGATGGACATCAAAATTGTCACCGCCGCCGATAAGGCAACGATACCGCGAAACACGATACTGAGGGCATCGCCGTTAAACTCACCCAGAAATGCGATGGGGTTATTGCTACCCCATTGAAAGTACAGGGCGAGGATGGAGGCGAAAAGTCCTGCGATCGCTAAATAGGGTGTCCAGCGTGCAGAAGTCCGCCCCACAATTAAGTCACCAATCAAGACCGCAATGAGGGTGATGATGACAATACCCTCTGGCCATATTGTGCCAGCATTTAGCTGGGCTGCTAGTTCAGCAAAACTCATAGATTGTATAACGATCGGCGATTAGGCATGGAAACAGGGACTTTTA
>NZ_JACJUP010000788.1:0-3413 GCF_014748295.1 Planktothrix sp. FACHB-1355
CTCAACTTTTATCTATCGAGTCGATCGCGTCAGTAAAACTTTACTCTTAGGAGTTTAGACATCGCACCTGCGGTGCGATAGTCTAAACTCCAGTTCTTTAGCCCAGAAATGCAAGAGTTCGTCTTGCCTTATGAGGCAGTAAGGCAGGCAAGCGATCCAGACGCAATGGTGCTAAGTTTTTTGCAAAGCACTTATGAAGCAGCAGCGAATTTAGGGCATTGGGAGCGGGCGGCGTTGGATTACAATCCAGTAATGAAGAGTTAGTTTTTCTGTTCTAGAAAGCGAATCTGGTGGGAGTTGCATCCACCAGAATTAATTTTTTGACCCTAAGTCAAACCAATTCAAAATTCAAAATTATTAATTCAAAATTACAATCAGTGGAGCTTCTGACCCACCACTGATTGTAGACCACTGAATTTTGATTCAGTGGGAGCCTGTACTCGGAATTAATTAATTTAAAATCAATTTTCTTATTAATTTTGAATTTTGAATTCAAAAAAGGTCAAGTTTTGGCAATTAAGCCAAACATAAAGCATCTATCGATACTAAATTTATGAAGCAATTGCCGATAAACCGAATCTTAAAAATAGATTCGACTGTCGTCGCTTCAGTTGTGAAGTAAAGCTAGGAGCGCCAATCATGGCTAAAGTTAAAACTCAAACACCAATGCAAAAGCAATTCGCAGAAAGCTATGAAGAACAACGTAAAGAAATGTTTCTTCATGTCGCACGCGAACTGACAGGTCGTGCCAAGCAACGACAATTACCAAAAGGTAAAGCATTGGATTGGGAGAAGTTTAACGAGTATTTCAACAACTTCTATGCCGAACATACGGCTGATGAAATACTTGATGAACTTCTGAGCAACTGCTATTGGCTTGCATCCGAACAAGCCATAATCGAATTGCACTTCCGTTACGTGCAAGATGCAGTAAAAGCATCCAAACGTAATGCTAAAGATGAAGACGATGATGATAATGACGACTTCATCAAATAAAGCTCAACTCGATTAATCAAAAAGCCGCTTTAAGCGGTTTTTCTTTGACCCCCCACCCACCCAGTCAACGAGAAACAGCTAACGCTGTTAGTACGAAAAGTGCAAATGGTTCAAGTGATGAATTTTATGCTAAGTGCGCTCCTACAATTCTACGCTCTGAAATCTTACGTTTCTGCAATCCTATGCTCCTACAATTCTACGCTTCTGCGCTCTGGAATCCGACGTTCCTGCAATCCTATGCTCCTACGATCGATTTGAATCCCCTTGATTTAATCTTTCAAACTACATTGTCTAAAACGAATTCAGCGACTTCATTGTTTACTAATTAAACAGGCGACTATTGTCGCTTTTGTGATGAAGTAAACTTGGTAAAAACCATGCAAACTGTTAACTTCATCGGCTACGAATGCGAAATCAAAGTTAGTCGCTACGATCGTGGCACATCTCCTTGTCTGCGTTTAGTAAATACCGAAGGAATGCCTGTAGCAACAGCCACTATCAATGTGCCTGAACTTCAATTACCGCCTGATTTTGTTGTCATAAAAAATTATGCGGAAAATGAAGGAATTTTGCCAGCACTGGTAGCTGCTCAAATTGTACATCCAACTGGGCAAACAGTGCCAGTCGGTCACTGCATTGGCTATATCTGTCAACTAGCTCCTGAAGTATTAGCACAACTGCCATCTGTTGAACTTAATAATATTAAGCTTTAAAACCTTTTGGCAAAAAGATAAAAACTCCGCACGACTGCGGAGTTTTTTATGCAGATGCTACTAGCAGTAAAAATGATGATTTGGCTAGCGCCGCACTTAATAAGTAGCTTTTATCTGCTTAAACAGCGAATGACATCGATAATGTTTACCGATAAAGCTGATTAAAAATCAATTGTTATTAGGAGACATACCAATGATGACTTTTAACGATCGCCCCATCGAATTAACAACATTTGAGACAAATTATTTGCTGTCTTCAACTGGTTTTCTCATTCGTCCAGTGCAACCACGACCACTAGGTAAATCTAAGGAATCTCCTCTTGATGGTCAATGGTTAGCCAAACCATTTATGATTGACAACATTCCGTTACTGCTGCCTAGTATTGCGGATCTTCCAATCGAATGCCCTTGGGGTAAAGTAGGAGAAATCTTACACATATCCGCTCCATTAGTTAAGCTAATTATCGCTAGTATTGAAGTCGAACAACTTAGCAATATATCAGAAGAAATTGCTCGGATGACTGGGATATCCCCTCTGCATAATACGACTTCATATCAAGCTGCTATTCAGGTTTACCTACTCCAAAGGTGGCTTGATCTGAAAACTGATTCTTGGGTTTGGGTGATTCAAACTATACCTGCTTAGTTTTGAATTAGCGATCGTACTTAAGAATTTGAAACTAGCAAGTACCAATTCAGTTGCTTTGCTGCCAATACTTCTAAAGGGTCAACTCCAAGGTTTTAAGTTAAGGGCAGATTTAATTTCTAGCGGCGATCGCCGCTACCCTAAAAAAGATTGAGTGAACGCAAATGTATCAAGAATTGCAAGATTTACTGACTTTCGCAATCGAAGCGGTAGCCATTATAGGGTATGGTGGCATCTTCGCTCACTACATTTTCACCACCGCTTTTGCTAAAAAGCCAGCATCGGTATCATCTGAAACCATACCAACTGTATCTACCAACGAAACAGGGCAACAAACAAAAACAGAAAAAACAGATGCTACAGACACAACAGACATAAGCTCTACAAAGATCGCAACAGAAACACTGGACACAAGTAGTACAAATACCAATTGTACTACTCTTGACTTGCCAGAATTAGGTCAAATTGAGAAACTTACACTTCGCCAATGCCGTGCAGTTATTCGCTCACTTAATACTACACTGCCAAAAAGCGATCGCATTAGACTTAAAATTAACGGTAAGGATGCGCCAACATCTTGGTTGCGATCGCAAATTAGGAAACATTTAGAAGATAAGCAAGACCAAATTGCACCAATAATTGACCAAATGCAAGCAAGCTAGTTAAAACGGCGAGTGCCAGAATCTGAGTGTAATTATTGCCTATTCCAGCATGATTAACATCCGAAGATACAATTCCAAACTACTCAACAAACCTGGTGTTTTGTACTGTGGTCGAGGTCGTACTATTGAAGACCTCGGCCTCGGTAATCCCTTCAGTCATAAACCAGGAATAGCAAGATTTCGAGTTAAAACATTAGCAGAATCTCTTGACTGTTACCAAGCTTGGCTGCATAAATTGCTAAAAGCGTACCAGAAACAACAAACTCGCAAATTGGAAGGTTGGGAGAGAGCTTATTTGAGGCGAGTTATTAAGCTGGCTAAAGACATTGACGATGGTGTAGTAACTGACTTAATGTGTTTTTGCATTGACTTAGAAAATTATCAACCAGATGATTC
>NZ_JACJUP010000789.1:0-3388 GCF_014748295.1 Planktothrix sp. FACHB-1355
TATTCTTTGAGCGGGAAGGGAGTAACTTCGATATGGCCACACTAATTTGCTGCGCCCCCTCAAATTGTGCTTCCACAGTTTGACTGACTTGTTCAAATTCGGGTGTCATACTCTGCACTTGCTCGATCGCCTCCGTAATTTGCTGGCTGATGCGACCGACCAGTTCCACGCGATCGGCGTGAGCCTCTTTTGAGTCAAGCATTGTTCAAGACACTCCCAAGAGACAGTTTACCGCAATGTTGCGTTGAAAGCCCCATCCCCTTGTGGGTGGGGAGCTTCAATGCCGCTACAAGCAATTGGTACGATCGCCTTGAATCTGCACCACCACTATACGATATTGCGGCCACTCAACTAGATCCGAGAAAGTTTTCTAAATTAGGTACTTCTACCCATTTGCCCAACTCGTTGGATTGATGGGTTAAATCCATCAATAACTGGGAGTAAACTCCTTCGCGCAAAGAAGGTGTTACGGCTGCACCAGCATCGATACCTTGCAGCCACCGATCGACAACTCTCATAAAAGGAGCTATTCTTCCATCTGTATAATTTTTAGGAAAATCTAACCTGTGGGGGATTTCTACTTCTGTTAAATTCTTTACTGCTGGGGAAGCCCAAAGACGAAAGCCATGCACATAGTCTTTTTGGTTATCGCTACCCAAGATTAATGTACCGCGATCGCCATACACTTCCACCCAATGTCCCCTGCCTTGATAAGTCACGGAACTAATGCAAATCTGACACGGCGTACCATCTGCTAATTCCAGCATTAGCATACAAGTATCGTCTGCATCTACCTGCTTCATTTTACCCGTCGCCGGATCGGGTCGAGTGGGGATAGATGTACTCAAGTTAGCAGACAACCGCCGCGCAGGGCCAAATAACCAACTGATATAATCAAAAGCGTGGGAAGCTACTGCTCCTAGTGCGCCGCCACCGAGGTCTTTACGAGCGTACCAATTCCAAGGGCGAGTAGCATCGGCGCGACTGGAAACTAACCAATCTATTTTAATTAAACGTTTCTGTCCGACATAATTTTCTGACAACAATTCGGCAAATCGCATCCACGCGGGTACGAAGCGAAATTCAAAATCCATGACTGCGATCGCACCCTTTTTTTTCGCCAAATCGTACAATTTTCTCGCTTCAGACGCCGATAAAGTTGTCGGTTTTTCTAATAACAAATGCTTCCCAGCTTGTAACACAGTCTTTGCCATTTCATAATGCAGAAATGGCGGTGTAGAAATACTTACAGCTTGCACTTCTGGCAGTGCTACAATATCTTCAACTGTGCAACAAGCGTGCGTAATATTTTGAGCGGATGCAATTTCTTTCGCCTTCTGCAAATCTCGATGATAAACTGCCACAATCTGAGTCCGTGGATGTTCTTGCAATCCTGGAATGTGGACTTTTTGACCGAAACCAGTTCCTACTACTGCTACATTAACAGTGTTTTTTTCTAAATTTTTTGTCATCAATGTCATTCCAGGTAAGATCAGTTTTCAGAGAAGAAGATTAGGCAACTCCGATATTTTTTATTTGATTAATCGAATTGTAAACGGATAACGATAAGCATAGCCACCCTTGGCCTTTACTGCGGCAAGAATGACTACAATTAGTTGAAATATGCCAATTACGGCCAGTAAGCCAATTAGCCCTATTCCAATTACACCCCCCGCTAGGATCAGCAATCCTCCATCGTTACTTGCTGCAACTCCGGCAACTATAAAGTAAATCACGGCTATAAATACCAAAACAATAGTTGCGATAAAGCCGTAGATGGTCATGGAAATTTGGAAATTCAGAGATTCTTTTCCCTGGTCATTAATAAAAGGATCTGCTTCTTTCTTTAGCACCCAAAATATGAGTGGCCCCACAATATTGGCAAAAGGTATGGGTAAGCCGATAATTGCTAACGGTATCCACGCCAGGGAAGCAAGATGACACCACATTGCCCACATTTGAGCTTGTCGATCGTCGTTATTTCCGGTCATGGCGGTTTCTCCTGTCGGAAGTTAAGGTTAATTAATCTCAAGTTGAGATGACTTTTGAATTGCGACGACTTTCTTCTGCTACCCATTCGATCGTCTGATAACCTAAACGAGTACCCGACAGTCGATCGATCTCCCTTACACCTGTAGGACTGGTGACGTTAACTTCGGTTAGGTAGCCACCAATCACATCAATACCAACAAAAATTAAGCCATCTCGTTGCAGCGTGGGTGCCAGTTGGGTACAGATTTCCCGTTCGCGATCGGTAATTTCCGTTTCTGCTACTCTACCACCAACTGCCATATTGCCGCGAAATTCCTTACCGGTGGGAATCCGATTCACCGCACCGATCGGTATGCCGTTGAGCAGGATAATGCGTTTGTCTCCCTCTTTGGCAGCTGGCAAATAAGTTTGCACCATCACCGGAATTCTACCTTGGAGAGTACTGAGTTCGACGAGCGAGTTAAAGTTGCGATCGCTCGGTTCTAAAAACAAAATTCCTTCCCCAGCTTTATTGCCCAAAGGCTTCAGAATTGCCGATCCTTTCGACTCCACAAATTTGCGGATCGTCTCTTTATCCGGACTGACAATAGTTTCTGGAATTGCGCCGGTAAATTGCAACGCATACATTTTTTCATTAGCAGCTCGCAGTCCTCTCGGTGCGTTGATTACCAGAGTTTTGGCTGGGTCGATGTAATCGAGAATGTACGTAGCGTAAAGATAAGGTACTGTTACCGGCGGATCGGTTCGCATGAACACCGCATCCATCGATTCTAAGGGTTGGAAAGTGCGATCGCCCACTTCGTACCAAGGCTGCTGCACTACCCACCGCCCCTCTACCAGTTCCACTGGGATGAGATGCACCCGTTCTAAAATCGCCCAAGCCTTGCCACTCACCACACTAAGATGACTGGCTTCCGTTATCCAAACCTCATGACCCATCTGCTGGGCAGCTTCCATCAGTGCCACGCTGGTATCGTGACCAGGATCGAGCCTGGAGATAGGGTCAATGATAAATGCAAATTTCATGCTTTTGTTAGTTGTCAGTTGTCAGTTGTCAGTTGTCAGTCGTCAGTCGTCAGTTGTCAAGAGAAATTGCCTAATGACTAAACTGATGACTAATAACTAATGACTATTGCAGCAGAGGATCGAGTTTGCCTGCTGCATCCAGCGCGTGGATATCATCGCAGCCGCCGATATGCTCGTCATTAATAAAAATCTGGGGTACAGAACGGCGACCGTTGGCCCGTTGAGCCATTTTAGCCCGCGCTTGCTCATCCCCATCGATAACGTATTCGGTAAACTCAACCCCCTTCTTGTTCAGCAAAGCCTTAGCACGGATGCAGAAGGGGCAACTTCTCCAGGTATAGATTTCTACGTTAGCGGCCATAACATCCTC
>NZ_JACJUP010000079.1:0-11291 GCF_014748295.1 Planktothrix sp. FACHB-1355
AATATGCTGCCGGATTATCCAAGCAACTGAGTAGTCTGAGATAGTTTCTCGTCGTTCTGCTTCTGTTTGCAGAACTTGGATCAATTCTTCTGTCCACAAGTCAATTTGGTCAGTATCTGCTGCCGCCATTGCAGAGAACCAAGTCATTTGAGCTTCTGCTTCTTTTTCCTGCAAAAGCAACATCAATCCCAAATGCCAATAGTGAGATTGGTTATTTGGTTCAGATGCGATTGCTTGTTCGTAAAGATTTGCAGCCTGACTATAGTCCCCTGCCAGCAAGAATTGATGCGCTTGCTGCTGCCAATTTACCGCGTCAGTGGAGGCCATAAGCATTCTGAAATTGAAAAAAATGAACAAAAAAATAAAGTGGGTAGCGTAAAATTTAACTCCCCACTTTTATATTTATTTTAAACTAATTAGGATGCTTATCCTACTTAATTGCTACTGTACCGGAAGGGCAAGCAACTTCGGTCGCACCTGCGGCAACAGTAACTGCTGGTGGATCTGCGGTTCCAGCAGTGGTAACTTCACATATTACCGCTTGGGAAGTTCTGTCAGCACCTTGAGCACCTACTAGACCTACGCCGCCGGAATATCCTTTCAAAGCTGCGGATATAGGCTTCGCTTTCGCGGTTGCTACGTTAGTATCGCCACCCAATGCATATGTGTAGTTAGCAGTTTGTGTCTTAATACCAACGCCTAAGCTAGACCAATCGTTAGCTGTGGTACCTGTGATAAAGTTGCCGTTTTCGGTATACCAAGCTTGCTGAGACTTGTTGATTGCAGAAATATACTGCTTGCCTTCTGCTTGCTTACCTTTGTTAGCTTGGTTGAGGAAGGAAGGTAGAGCAATAGCAGCCAGAATACCAATGATGATGATAACTACCAACAGTTCAATTAGAGTAAAACCTTGTTCTCCACTTTCTTGTTTCTTTTGGTTTAAGTGAAGCAGTAGTTTGGTTTTAAATGTAGTGTTCATGAGAAGTTTCTCCTTCAGCTCTAGGTGGGTGTCTTCTGCCTTATATATAGAACTTACCCACATCACTTCAATTTCATATCACCTGTCTCAAAAAATTTTTTTACTGGCGGTTCAACCCTTGTCCGGACTGCGTTCTAGGAGTATATAGCCTATTTCCTCCAGGCTGGTGAGTGGTTCGATCAGTGTTGACCAGGCTGTTGCTTCATCTACTGGGTTCAGGGTAACAGGATGTATGGGCCGGAGTTGTTTGCAGCGCTCTACCAGCGACATCATCATTTGTGGGCCATCTAAGAGCGGGAGAAGGGACGTTGCGATCGCGCTGTCGATTAAAAAAATGGGATCTTTAGTTATGTGTAGATGCTGGCTGATTTCCAAGGGTCTTTGGTTGATGATGCTGAAAAGCATATCCTCTGTAAATCTTGGCGTTCTCAGCTGGGGATGCAAAGAAACCTTAGCTGCTTGCCAATCTGCCAGCGTCCACTGGCTAACTGGCACAACAGGGTCGGCTGAGTTGGGATGACCGCACCAAAAGTCGATCAGTCTGTGGACGGGATGCAATAGTTCAAACAGATGGAGCTGTTCTTCCACGGAAAGTTCTGGCAAGCTCATTGCCAAGAAAGCAGGTAGATTATCTGGCTCTTTAAATAAATCCATCAAGTCCCAGTATCGCCAGTTCACCATGCTGATGAACTCTAAATCAGCTGCTCTCAAGGCTGAAAATACTTCCGGTATGGTGTATCCTTTATCGCCTTGAAGTAGAAGGTTGGCTAAAAGTCGCTCATCGTTTCGTTCAAATTCTGGATGCCAAGCTTGTACTTTGAGATGAGTGCTATCTTTTAAGGAGTGCATGGTTTCTCGAACTAATTCGATTTCTAATTGCTGGGGATTATCATCCATAAACCCCATGATTTGAAAAAATTTCTGCGCTCTGTAGTAATTAGATCGCTGCAATGCACTATGGAGATTGGTACGGATAATTCCATCTGGTTTGAGAGCGGATTTCATCGCCTGCAATCCGGCCACTGGGTCTGGCAGAAGGTACAATACTTCGTCATTGTTGATGTAGTCAAACTGTATTCCTAAACTGGGCAAGTTTTCAATGGTTAAAGTATAGAACTCGGCATTCTCAAATCCGTGATATTGCAAGCGATGGTGGGCTAATTTAACAGATTCTTCTGATATATCGATCCCGATAATTTTTGCGCCTGGGTTGGCTGCTGCTAATGCCAAAGCTTTGTATCCGCTGCCACAACCCGCATCTAAAATAACTTTCCCTTGGGTGCCGATAACTTTTTGATTCCTTAAATAGTAAGGATTGACTATGTTATGGATGTTGAGAAATTTAGCATCTCCCTTGGGAGATTTTTCTAAGGGTGTCCTGGGATAAGGAGCCTTTTCAAATTGCTGACGAATTTTTTCTAAAATTTCAGATGATTGGCTATCCATTTTGATGTTTAAGAGTGAATAATTTACTTTGAATTACAGGTTGGTATCGCTCCTAGTAATCGGGGCTGAGCCTCTAGATTTTTGTTTCCTGGTTGAACCTGGGAAAGAGTACAGGGCAGTTATATTTTCCCAAGGTGGATGTGGGAATTTTCTGGGGCTTAACTACTGCTAAAAACAGGCTCAAGCCCTTGCAGGTGGGCGTTCCAAAAGTACTAAGCCGATCGGCTCTAGAGTAGTTAATATCTTTTTGACCAGATCGAAAGCTGTTTCTGTCGCGATCGGCTCTAAGTTTACCGGATTTACGGGTCTAATATAACGCCAGCGTTCTACTAGCGATCGCATAGACATCGGCTTCTCTAAGAGCGGTATCAGACAGGAAACTACCATGCTGTCCATTAAAAGGCTGGATTCTTTCACGAAGGGCAGATATTTGGCGATTTCCAACATTTTAATGTTGGTAACGGCGGCCAGCATTTCTTGTTTGACTTCTGGTACTTTCAGACTTGGATGTAAATGGACTGTGGCTCCCTGCCAGTCCGAATCAGTCCACTCTACCACAGGCACTTTGGGAGCGGCGGCGTTGGGATGACCGCACCAAAAATCGATTAGTCTGTGGATGGGATGCAACATTTCATATAGATGTAGTTGTTCTTCCACTGAAAGTTCTGGTATGGTCATTCCCAGAGCAGCAGGCAAGTTACCTGCATCTTGGAACAGATCCAGTAGGTTCCAGGCTGGCCAATTCACCATGTTGATAAACTCTAAGTCAGCAGCTCTCAATGCTTCAAAAATTTCAGGGATCGTGTAGCCTTTATCTCCCTGAAATAAATAATTCATCAAATACCATTCATCATCCATTTCATCGTCCAATACCCTTGTATTGGCCTTGAGAGATACGTGATTTTTCAAGGCATTCATAATTTCTCTAGCCTGTTCTATTTCTAATTGTCCTGGAGTTTCATCCATAAATCCCAGCATTTTAAACAATTTCTGGGCGGTGAAATAGTTGCGACGCTGTGACAAGCTATGTAAATTAGTGCGGATAATTCCCTCTGGTTTTAGGACTGCTTTCATTGCTTTCAGTCCCGCCACTATATCTGGTAGCAGGTACAAAGTCTCGTCGCAATCAATATAGTCAAATTCTAATCCCAGCTTTGGTAAATCGTAGATGGAAATAGTATGAAATTCTACATTAGTAAAATGGTGATATTTTAAACGTTCTCTTGCCAGGTTAGTAGATTCTTCTGATAGGTCAACGCCCACGATTCTGGCCCCTGGATTCCCTACTGCTAAAGCTAGCGATTTGAAGCCACTGCCGCACCCAGCATCTAGAATTAGTTTGCCCTCAGTCTCTACAACTTTTTGGGATCTCAGGTAATAAGCCGTTACCATGTTATAGAGAACAACAAATTTTATCTTTGTTGGGTAATGATCTAGTGGAATCCTTGGATAAGGCGCATAATCAAATTGTTGCCGAATTTTTTCTAGGTCGGAAATTTTATTTTCCATTGTTTTGATCGATTTATTGCCATTATTCGTTTGCCATTAGTTATTAGTTAATAAAAAAGTTTAACTAATAACTATTAACTTTTAATCTTATATTTTATATCTTAGTTTCGATCTAAAATATAAGGTTAATCAGCGCTATATCTTAATTATTCCCTTTTTTCGCTCAAAATTTCAATCTTCGTTCAGCTTTTCCCTGCCTTCCTCCAGACGGTCTGACTTAACAGCTGAGCTTCTTGCCATCCACGCGGACAGTTACAAAACTTTATGCTATATTATCCATAGTCGTTATGAGTTTGTTTTAGAACTATGGCAAATGCGACAGTAGAAAATCTGGTTATTATTGGCTCTGGGCCAGCAGGTTATACAGCGGCGATCTACGCAGGGCGGGCTAACCTGAAACCGTTTGTATTTGAGGGCTTTCAAGCTGGGGGGTTGCCTGGTGGACAGCTGATGACGACCACGGAAGTCGAGAATTTTCCTGGCTTTCCAGAGGGGATAATGGGGCCGGAATTAATGGATCGGATGAAGGCCCAGGCAGAAAGATGGGGCGCGGAGTTGGTGACGGAGGATGTTACATTTGTGGATCTTAGCCAGCGTCCTTTTATAGTGCGATCGGAAGAACGGGAAATTAAAGCTAACAGCATTATTATTGCTACGGGTGCGACGGCAAAACGGTTGGGTTTGCCTAGCGAACATCAATTTTGGAGTCGGGGGATTTCAGCTTGTGCAATTTGTGATGGCGCTACCCCGATTTTCCACGGCGCTGAACTGGCGGTAGTAGGCGCAGGTGATTCGGCGGCGGAAGAGTCGATTTACCTGACTAAGTATGGTTCTCGCGTGCATTTGTTGGTCAGAAGCGATCGGATGCGTGCTTCCAAAGCAATGCAGGATCGGGTGCTGAATAATCCCAAAATCGCGGTTCACTGGCATACGCAAGCAGTGGATATAGTTGGGGAAGGCGATCGCATGAATGGCATCAAAATCCGCGATACTAAGACTGGTGAAGAAAGCGTGCTGGCAGTGAAGGGGTTATTCTACGCGATCGGTCATACTCCCAATACTTCTTTGTTTAAAGGACAGTTAGAACTCGATGAAGTAGGTTACATTGTCACCAAGCCCGGTTCTGTGGAAACCAGCGTAGAAGGCGTGTTTGCGGCTGGAGACGTGCAAGACCATGAGTTTCGCCAAGGTATTACTGCTGCTGGTAGTGGCTGTATGGCGGCAATGCTAGCAGAAAGGTGGCTTTCGGCTCATGGTTTGATTCAAGAATTTCATCAAACGTCTGCGCCTGAAAAGCCAGATAGTCCTGCAACAGCGAAGAAAACGGAAATTGAGCAAGCATCGGAGTTTGATTTGGGGGCGACTCGCCAGTATGGTGGTTATGCGTTACGGAAGCTTTTCCATGAGAGCGATCGTCTGCTAGTAGTTAAGTATGTGTCACCTCACTGCGGCCCTTGCCATACTCTCAAGCCCATTTTAAATAAAGTGGTGGATGAATTTGACGGCAAAATTCATTTCGTGGAAATTGACATCGAACAAGACCCAGAAATTGCCGAAAACGCTGGCGTTACTGGCACGCCAACAATTCAGTTTTTCAAAGACAAAGAGTTGCTAACCGAACTGAAAGGCATTAAACCTAAGAGTCAATATCGCCAGTTAATTGAAAGTTACTTGTAGTGATGCGTACAGAGAAACCCGGTTTCTTGAAGAAACCGGGTTTCTGTCTTGAAGAAACCCGGTTTCTGTTGTATATTTAATTTAAGTAATTTTACATTCAAATATCTAACTTTTGTATAAAATCAATTTATGAACATAACTGATTTGCTAAAACAAGCGGAAGAATATTTAAATCAAGACAAGTACGATGAGGCGATCGCTCTCTACGAGCAATGTATTGAGGCCGCGCCTAATGTAAAATCTAATTATTGGCAATTAGGATTGGCTCTGCTTTTAGCAGGACGAGAAGAAGAAGCACAGGCTTGCTGGTTTTCTGTACTTTTTGAAGGAGAACCGGAAGAAATTGAACGTTTAACTAAGGAATTACTCGACATCTTACAAATAGAAGGAATAAAATACTTAGAAACAGGGAAGTACGAACAAGCAGAAAAAATTTATTTCCAGTTCGTAGAACAAGATCCGAAAAACCCCATTGCGTATAAAAATTTAGGTAACGTTCTCTATAGTCAAGGTAAATTAGAAGAGGCGATCGCCTATTACCAAGAAGGTATTGAATTGGAGCCAAACGACGCCATAACTTATTATCATTTAGGCAATGCTTTTCATCAATTGAATAGGCTGGAAGAAGCGATCGCGCATTACCAACAATCGCTTGCTATCTCTCCAAAATCTCCTACTGTTCTGAATAATTTGGGTAATTCGTTGCAGAGAAAGGGTAAATTTGAAGAGGCGATCGCTTGCTACCAACAATCCATAACGCTAGATTCCAATAATGCTTTAACATACAATAACTTGGGCAGTGTTTTTAACAGCCAAGGCAAAATGGAAGAAGCGCTTGCTTGTTTCCAGCAAGGTTTGAATTTAGAGCCAGACAATGTTGAATCTTACAATAATTTGGCTGTATCTTATCAAAAGCACAGACAATACGAAAAAGCATTAGAATGTTGCGATCGAGCCATTGAAATCAAGCCAAATTATGCAGATGCTCATTGGAATCGAGCGTTAATCTTGCTTAGATTAGGAGACTACGAACGCGGCTTTATCGAATACGAATGGCGCTGGCAACGAAAAGAAAACCAACCCCGCTTTCTACCTAAACCTATCTGGGATGGTTCAAATATTGAAGGTAAAACTATTCTACTACAAGCCGAACAGGGGATAGGAGATCTAATTCAATTTATCCGTTACGTACCTTTATTGGTAAAGCTTGGCGCTTGCATAATAGTTGAATCTCACCAACAGTTGGTGAGATTGCTGAGAAATGTTGAAGGAATTGATAAGGTAGTAGCTATAGGCGAAACTTTACCTGAATTTGATGTTTACATCCCCCTCCTCAGTGTACCCCGCATCTTGGGAACAACTCTGGAAACTATACCAGCCACAATTCCCTATATAGCACCTCTAAAAGAGGTTAGATTTCCACTGGATGATTCAGACGAATCTTACTTAAAAGTAGGGATAGTTTGGGCGGGTAATCCCAAACATTTAGACGATCGCAAAAGATCCACTTCTCTCCAGCAGTTTTTGCCTATTTTCAACATTTCCCATATTACTTTCTACAGCTTGCAAAAAGGGCCAAAAGCAGCAGAAATAAGCGAAATATCCTTACCAATAAACCTAGTAGACTTAAACAGTAAAATTAATGATTTTGCCGATACCGCTGCGGTGATAGCCCAACTCGATTTAGTAATAACTGTCGATACCGCTGTTGCCCATTTAGCTGGAGCAATGGGTAAGCCAGTATGGGTGCTTTTATGCTATAATCCCGACTGGCGATGGATGATCGATCGCGAAGATACTCCTTGGTATCCCAGCGTGCGTTTGTTCCGGCAAAATCGTTCTGGAGATTGGCAAGAGGTTTTGGAAAGGGTAGCGCAAACTCTAACAGAATTTACGCGATGTGCTTTGTAATTTTGAACAGCCCTATTCAATTATAAAGGTTTGGATACTTAATTAATATCTTCTTTCACAACTTCTAATACCATTTCTATTTGTTCGATCAAATTATTATAATAAGTGCTTTCCGAGAGCAAAAATTGCACATCTACTTCTGCTTCTGGGTGGAGATCGAACCAATGCGAACTCGGTTTGTAGTAAGTTTCAATTAACTCAAAATTAACGCCTAAATATAACCCTAGCGGTGAATTAGCTGCTTTTTCTTCTATCCATTTGCGATTTAACCTTTGGGAAAAAAGCGACAAACCCATCGGAGTTACGACTCGCACATGAGTGGGATCGTCAAAAAAGAAATCGTGGCGGTGATGAGGAACGATAATCTGGATTTTCGCGCCGCGTTCGCAGATGCGATACATTTCTTTGAAGATATTGAGGTAGGTGTTACTATTTTGGCCTAAATGTTCGAGAACGTGTATGAGCAAAATTTCGCTGACTGAATTATCCTCCCAAGGCCAAGGAAAAATTTCCAGGTCTTGTTTGACATCGGGATTGCCGTATTTATCAACATTTATATAGCCCTCGAAATGTCTTTCACCACAACCCAGATTCAGCCGTAAGCCAGTCATAACTGTAGTTTTCCTTTAAAAAAAATTGCTATTGTTGATTTTAGTATCACCAAAACAGCTAAAGTTTAGATTAAACTTATTTTAGCGTTTAAATGATAGATTTGATTTTATACAGATGACCATCTCTAAACGAAAGTTACCGAAATTTTGGCCTTTTGCCGATCGTCCCAGCCTTTCCATGCAGCTAATGGCAGTAGGACTGGCGATAACGCTCTTTTTCGTGTTAATAGCTATTTTCGCTTCCACATTTCAGGGGTGGGGATGGCTGCAAAACCCAACCGTATCTCTAACCAATCCGCAAGGGGAAGCGCCCTCGTGGAATCATTGGTTCGGTACGAGTAGTGAGGGGTACGATGTTTTCTCGCGGACTCTGTTTGGCAGTCAAGCGGCGCTGCAAGTGGTGATTTTAGCAACAGCATTCAGTTTGGTAATCGGCGTGCCGCTGGGCTTGGTAAGCGGTTATTTGGGAGGCAGGCTCGATCGCGTATTGCTCTTCGTAATGGATACAATTTATACCCTACCGGGGCTACTGCTGTCGATGACGCTGGCTTTTGTGGTGGGGCGGGGAGTTTTGAATGCAGCGATCGCCATCAGCATTTCCTACATTCCTCAATACTATCGCGTGGTTCGCAACCACACCGTTAGCGTTAAAACCGAACTGTTTATCGAAGCGGCCCAAGCAATGGGCGCTGACACCTGGACTGTTTTGTCGCGCTACCTATTTCTGAATGTAATTCAGAGCGTACCTGTGCTGTTTACCCTCAATGCTGCTGACGCGATTCTGACACTCGGAGGTTTGGGCTTTCTGGGTTTGGGACTCCCCACTGAAGTGCCAGAATGGGGTCAAGATATCAAAATGGCTTTGAGCGCATTATCCAGAGGTATTTGGTGGACAACCTTTTTTCCAGGTTTTGCTCTAACTCTAATGGTTGTGGGGCTATCGTTATTGGGTGAAGGATTGAGCGAGTTTGTCAATCCTGGTTTGCGGGAAAGAAAATAGAGGGGAAAAAAGTCAAAAGTCAAAAGTCAAAAATAGGAACTAGAAATCGTCTCATCAGTCAAATAATTGGTGAGTGTTTTCCAGGGGATGCTAGAATGAAGAAGAAAGTTTTCTTAGTTGCCGCAATTGGTTGTTTGACGATTCCCATCGGCGCAGCAGGATTATTTGGATCTGTTGCGGATTCATCTGTAAACGCACAACAATTTATTTCCGGTTCGACTGCTATTGCCCAGCGCACAAATCAAGTTAGAAATCCAGACGAACCGATTAACGTTACTTTAAATGAAAGGTTTTCTTTGGCAAATTCGCTGATGAGAATCAAGCAGATTCAAGGAGCGCTGACAAGTTTTCGGACGCTGACAGCAAGAAGTAAACCGAAGCTCGGACAAACAGCGATCGCCACCATAGGCAACACCGATCCGGAAACTCAAACTCTGGGTTTTACCAATTGGGTTGGTGCTGTAGAAGGAACGGTCAGGCAACAAAATTATCAAATCAAAAAGCTGGAGTTCGAGTTGGCGAAAAAGCAATTTGAAGACAAACAAATTTCTCAAACTGCATTTAACCAAAAAAGGGCGGCTTACCAGCAAGCAGAACGGGAATTTCAAAATTTCTTGAATTCTTTTAGGATTGTAGATTGACAGGCAAAGTATTTGGGCTGAAAATTTGTAAGCATTCAGCCGTCAGGTATCAGCGTAGAGCTTTGGGAAGAATTGATCGCCAGCAGTAGGGGCGGGGTACCCCACCCCTACTTAAGTCCTATCTGGAGGATTAGCTGATGGCTGGGCTGACTGCTGATAGCTGAATGCTCGCGAAAATTTTGGATTTGAAGCAGAAACGTTAGCCCAATGACTACTTATTAAGAGCGATGATATAATTTGATAATAACGAGGAATTTGAAAATGGACGAGCGAAGATTTATCCAAGAACTACCAGCATTATATGAAAATTGGGGAGACAAATCGGTAAGTCCCAAATCAGATCGATTTCAACCTATCCTCGATCGAACTCAAGCAAAGTCCGCAGCTAACGTGATGCAACTGCTAAATTTTGCCGTGGAGTGCATGGAAGCAGATGAAGTTTACTGCCAAATAGGTTGCTTGCCCGTAGAGAATTTGCTCGGCGCACTGCTAGATAACCCAGAAAAAATGGCTTATGCAGTGGACAAATTCTCGGAAATTGATGTTGCGGAGAATGCCCAAGAGCAAATTATTGAAAAATTATCGAGTTTGGCTCTAGATAGACAAGTATTTTTCTGCGAACAAGAGTTTGAAGAATTTTTCTTCGATCTAAGAGAAATTATGCCAGAAGCAAAAATTGGCGTGTATTTTTATGATGGCCCACACGACTACAGATCTGAGTTAGTAGCACTACTTCTAGTAAAGCCTTTCCTGGCAGAGCGAGCTTTAATAATTGTAAATCACAGTAATTGCAGTGCAGCGCAACAGGCAACTTGGGACTTTTTAGCTGCTCACCGTCAGTGTCAATTGCTGTTAGATTTTCCCAAGTTTGGTAATGGGATTCAAATTTTAAGCTGGGATATAAATCAAGAAAATTTATATAATTGGTCTACTGTTGCCGAAGAATGTCGTAACGAGAAAGCAATAAAAGCAATTGCTAAATTAAATTTAGAATTTGAGAAAGAAAAAGAACAAGCAATAAAGACTCTCTATAAAGAAGCCTTAGCGTTGCAACATTTTAATCAGTTTAGCGAAGCAGAAACAAAATACAGAGAAATTATATCATGGGATGGAAAGCAAGCAAATGCGTGGCATAATTTGGCGATGCTTTATTACATGAAGGAGGAATACCAAGATGCACTACTTATGCTAATAAAAGCTTTGCAGATGGATAGTTCAGTAGCTCTATACCATTATAGTTTTGGTTTGATAATGGAAAAAATGGATAACGCGCCGAAAGCGATTAGGGCTTACGAACAAGCGATCGCGCTTAATCCCGAAATAATTGATGCTTATAATAACATCGGAAATATATGGTTAGCAGAGGGCGATTTGGATCGGGCTGAGTCAATTTACCGTCAGGCGATCGCCGCCAATCCCGATCTTTATGGCAGCTACCTTAATTTGGGAAATGTTTTGAGAACGAAAAACCAACTTGATGAAGCGATCGAATATTATGAAAAAGCTTTGCAATTAAA
>NZ_JACJUP010000790.1:0-3407 GCF_014748295.1 Planktothrix sp. FACHB-1355
TCACACCACTGTTTTTCCAGCGAATTATACTCAACTTTGAGGAATTACCGTTCTATCTAACTGAAGCTGTTGCCTTAACTCTGGATTTTGTTTGAATATTTCTATTAGCTGCGGATTATCTTCGAGCAGCTGTTGCACTACTTGGGGATTTTTTTTCAATTCGTGAAGTAACTGCGGATTCCGTTGTAAAAACCTTTGGATTAGCACTTGCATCAACTGCGGATTTACTTGTGAAAGCTGTAGCACTCGCTGAACCATCTGGGGATTCTGTTGCATTTGCAACAAAAATTTTTGCACCTCGGTTGAATTTTGTGCAACAGTTTGAGCCAGTAAAGCAGAATTTGAGTTTCGCTGTAAGCTTTCTGGTTTGACACTTACATCAGCTTGGCTTTGAGTTGCTGTAAATCCCCAGATAGTTGCTGCCATTATTGTAGAGGCAGCTATTAAGTTAAAGGGCTTCACGATTGTTGATTCCTCTGAAAAAAGTTGAGTGTCAGGATTGTACAACTTTTAAGTTGCGATCGCCGAACATTTTTTAATAAAACGTGTTCCTAATATTTTCGCTCTCAAGACTGAGGAAAAATCATAAAATTTGTTAAAGCTGGCGCTTGCAGTCTCTTCAATAATAGGATGAGGAATCTTGGGCTTGTGCAGATGCCGCCTTGGCACTGAGGAATTTACGCAAACCAAACAGGGAGACGACCTCAACTTTCGTGCAATGGATTGAGATGCACCAAAAATAGCCAGCCTATGCAATTTTGTTCTTGTGGAGGCGATCGCATTCGAGCCACAATATTTCAGATAAAAATTGTCACCTGAATGCGATATAACTTACAAATTTGCAGATGGCAAAACTTTCACTTTATAGGCACATTCTTTCGCTCTTTGTCTAGCTTCTTCGACGGTTTCACCAAGCGCCAATGCTACACCCATGCGACGATTTTTGCGAGTTGTTGGTTTACCGAATAACCTTAATTTACTTGTGGGCACTTTTAAGGCTTCATTTATTCCGGTAAAGTGGGGATTATCTCCTGTTTCGTCAGCCAAAATTACCGCAGAAGCACCAGTTTTAATCAACTCTATATTGCCAATTGGCAAACCCGTAATCGCCCGGACGTGCAATTCAAATTCGGACATATTTTGGCTAATCATTGTCACCATACCAGTATCGTGGGGACGCGGGCTGACTTCGCTAAAATAAACTGTTTGCTTCCCATTCGGATCGCCAGCAATAAATAATTCAACGCCAAATATGCCCCAACCGCCTAAAGCTTCGGTAATTTTGTGCGCGATTTCTTGACACTGAAGGAGAGTATCTGGATTTAATATACAAGGTTGCCAAGATTCTCGATAATCACCGCTAACTTGAATATGTCCGATCGCAGGACAAAAAGACGTACCTTCGATCGATCGCACGGTCAGCAAAGTAATTTCGGTGTCGAATTCCACAAATCCTTCCACAATTACCCGTTGCTTCTGGGTACGTCCGCCAGTTTGGGCGTATTCCCAAGCAGGTGCAATTTCATCTTCCGTGCGAATGATACTTTGACCTTTTCCAGAAGAACTCATCACTGGTTTTACCACACAAGGCAAACCCAATTGCGCGATCGCATTTCGATATTCTTCTTCTGTATCGGCGAAACGATATGGCGAAGTTCGCAAACTTAATTCTTCTGCTGCTAAGCGACGAATGCCTTCGCGGTTCATCGTCAGATTGGTGGCGCGTGCGGTGGGAATCACCCGCCAACCTTCTTTTTCCAATTCTACGAGAGTTTCAGTGGCGATCGCTTCAATTTCCGGTACGATTAAATCCGGTTTCTCCAAATCCACCAAAAAGCGCAGTTTAGCATCGGAAAGCATATCGATGACGTGGGCGCGGTGGGCAACTTGCATTGCAGGCGCATTGCTGTAATAATCTGCCGCAATCACCTCCAAACCGAATCGCATCGCTTCGATCGCAACTTCTTTACCCAATTCTCCCGCACCTAACAGGAGTAAACGCTGAACTCCCTTTTGTAAAGGTGTTCCCCAAATTTGAGTTTTTCGATCTGCTTCTGACATGAGAGGAGGAACTTTAAACCAGCTTTTTGATGATAGTACAAATATCGTACTGTTACAAAAACCTCGCCTCCCCAGAATCCGCAGGTTAGTTGACTATTCAGAATTCTTCATAATAAGGTGGATAATTTAAAGAATTGTGATTGCCCCAAGCGTATAAAGCTTTAACATCTTCCCGGTTATCAGCCAAAACCTCTTCTAATTCTTCATAAGTCCATTTGCTGTAATGAACTATTTTTTCTAAAATAAAATCTATTGAACGCCGGGTAAATACATCTTCTAAAATCCGTTCTAAACCTGTTTCAGCAAAAAAAGCTAGTCAAACGAGAGCTTTAACGTTGCGAATAATTAGCGCTTCATAAGTAAGATATAATCCGTAATCGCTAAAAAACTCAAAACCTATAACCGATCGCAAAAAAAAGCACCTGGGATTCCAGGCGCTGTTAACCAGGGGGTGGAAAGTTGAAGATACTCCTAACCTAGAGCTTCGGCACCAGCCACAACTTCCAACAATTCTTGCGTGATTGATGCCTGCCGTGCTTTATTGTACGACAGGGTGAGCGAACCAATCAATTCGGTGGCGTTGTCGCTGGCATTGTTCATCGCCGTCATCCTAGCGGCGAGTTCGCTGGCAGCGGACTCTTGCAGCGCCCGCAACAATTGGTTATTCAGGTATAATGGCAGCAGCGCATCCAGAATTTGGACAGGATCTTGCTCAAACAGCATATCTCTGGGGAAACTGCGGACTTCGGTGCTGACTTTCTGCCGCTGCACCTCGAAATCACCACCTTTGGTGGTGAGGCGGAAAATCTCATCATCTGAAGATTCCAAACCTTGAGGGTCGAGGGGAAGCAGGGTTTGAATGACCGGTCGAGAGCTGATCAGAGATACAAACTTGGTGTAAACCAACTCAACTCTATCCACCGACTCGGAAAGGAACAAAGATAGCAGTTCGTCGGCAATTTGAGAAGCTTCCGCCGCCGAGGGAATTTGTTCCAATCCGGAGAATGTAGCGCTAATAGGTTGGTTGCGACGTTGGAAATACTGAACCGCTTTGCGTCCTACCAGGATAAACTTGTAGTCGCGGCCTTCTGCTTTGAGTTCCTTCGCACGGTTTTCGGCCCGACGGATGACGTTGGTGTTGTAAGCGCCGCACAAACCGCGATCGCCTGTAACTACCAACAGACCTACCGATCGTACTTCTCTTTGTCTGAGTAGGGGAAGGTTCGCTTCTTCAAACCGCAAGCGAGATTGCAAACCGTAGAGAACTTGAGCCAAAGCATCGGCGAAGGGGCGAGTGGCAATTACTTGCTCTTGGGCGCGACGCACCTTAGCTGCTGCCACTAACC
>NZ_JACJUP010000791.1:0-3406 GCF_014748295.1 Planktothrix sp. FACHB-1355
TCTTTCTGTAGTACTGCCTGTAATATTTGCTTGCGAGCCAAAAGTTCCGTTGCAGTTTCCTTATCTACAGGCATAGAGATAAAGTACCCTTGCCCGAAATCGCATCCTAATTCTTGCAACTTCTGTAGCTGGAAAAGCGTTTCTATCCCTTCTGCTACTATATCCATACCTCGGCTGCGGGCAAGCGTAACAATGGTTTGCACAATTTGAGTATCATCTTTATCCGAAGCAATGCGACTCACAAAAGAGCGATCGATTTTTAAAGTATCAATGGGAAACTCGTGCAAGCGGCTTAAAGAAGAGTAGCCTGTACCAAAATCATCAATACATAAATTAATACCTAAAGCTTTTAGTTGCTTTAAAGTTTTTTCTTCCCAGTCTAAAGTTTCTAAAATACAACTTTCGGTAATTTCTAGTTTAAAAGATGTTATTGGTATCGCAGATTCGCGTAAAATTTCTTCTATTCGATGCAGCAGATCCACTTGTTTAATTTGCACGGCAGAAAAATTTACGTTAATTGCTAGGGGAGGTTTTTGGGGAAACTGTTGTTGCCAAATCTTTAGTTGGCGACACGCTTCCTGCAAAACCCACCACCCTAAATCGTCGATCAATCTAGTTTCTTCAGCAATAGGAATGAACCGATCGGGCGATATTAATCCTAAAGATGGATGATCCCAGCGCAGCAATGCTTCAAAACCACTTAGCTTACCTGTAGAGAGGCATACAATTGGCTGATAGTAAAGGCAAAATTCCTGTCTGGCGCTGGCGGTGCTTGAGCAAGGTAGCAAGTCGATCGCCCGTCTTAAGTCATTTTCCAGCTGCAACCGTGCCATCGCAAGTGTTTGCATTGTGGGATCGAAGACTTCGTAACGCCCTTTCCCTTTAGCTTTAGCGCGATACATTGCCGCATCTGCATCCCTGAGCGCGTCTTCTGGGCGATCGTATCCCGTGGTGCTGAGGATAATGCCAATACTTACTTCGGTGAACACTTTATAATCGTTTAATTGAAACGGCTGTTTTAATTCTTTTTGGATGCGATCGGCAACTTTAGTCGCTTCGCTTATATCTTTAATATCTGACAATAAAATAACAAACTCATCTCCCCCAAAACGCGCAACAGTATCTGTGTGACGCAAACAAGCTTGCAGTTTGCGGCTAACACTTTTCAGTAATTCATCGCCTAACAAATGTCCCAGGCTATCGTTTACTACTTTGAAGCGATCTAGATCGATGAATAGCACCGCATATAAATAATCTTGACGTTCGCGAGCAGCCTGGATCGCCTGTGCTAGCCTATTCATAAACCAAGCTCGGTTAGGCAGATCCGTCAGCGAATCTTGAAAGGCAAAACGCCCCAATTTTTCTTCCCTCTGCAATAGTTGAATTTGCGTTTTTTGAAGATCTTGCATAGCGTCTGTAAGTTCCGATGTTCGCTCAGCCACTCGTTGCTCTAACTCTTGTGTCAGCTTCTGCAATTCTGTTTCTGCTGAGATCCGCGCCGCAATTTCCTGTTTGAGAAGCTGATTTTGAGCTTCGAGCGTCTTCGTCAAAGAACGCAGTTTTAAATGCAGTTTTACTCTAGCCAAAACTTCTTCTTGCTGAAAAGGTTTGGTAATATAATCGACCGCCCCTATCGATAGACCTTTTATTTTGTTTATATTGTCGGTTAGCGCCGTCATAAAAATTACGGGAATATCTTTTGTTGCCACTGATGCTTTCAAACGACGACAGGTTTCAAAACCATCTATTCCTGGCATCATTATGTCTAACAGAATTAGGTTCGGCGATACCTCATTTAGCTTTTCTATCGCGCTTTCTCCATTTTCTGCCACTAACACTTTGAAGCCAGATGATTTCAAAAAACTAAACAGCAATTTGAGGTTAGCAGGATGGTCGTCAACAACTAGGATTAACTCTTGTTTTGGATTTTCCATTTTTATTTACTCGCTGATTATTAACAAATTATGTCAATAGGCTGTTTTAAATAGTTTTGTACCGCGTCTATTACGGGGATCGCACTCTGGCTAAGTTTATTTTCCTGACTTGCATCCCCATTCTTATCTATGCTAATTATCGTATCGGTAGATTTATCAGTAATTTCAATAACAGGCGTGCCATAATTGGGGTTATAACCAGCACCAGCATATTCTTTTTTTTACTCCAAAACTAATATAATTCACACTTGAAAAGTGCTGGAGTTGCCAAAAAAAGTAACTTGTTTTCCTCCTCATACCGTCTGGATTCCACAGATGGAAACGACGAATGGGTTCGATGCCGATCGCATTGACCGAGTGCGGCGTTTCCAAGTAAGTTTCTAAGTGCCGATCGACACTGGCGGTAACTTCGCGCCGCCATCGCGTGCTGACTTCCTTAACTGCTTTCTGGCCGTTGCGTAGCGAAAGCCACCCTGTCAAGCCTACAGCGCCAAAGATTTGCAGGGCAAATGGCATCACTAAAACAAGGCGTAGCGCCACTTTTCGTGGAATTTTTGCAATTTGATGCTCGCTTGTTAGAAGTGTCATGGGAGAGTTGTTTGTTTGGATGGTTTTGCTAGAAACAGTCGCTCGCCCTTGGCTATATAAAGCAAAAGCTAAAAAAATATTTTACTCTCTTAGCTTGACTCTTGGTGGGGGAAATTCATAATTTTTCAACTAAACTTAATATAAACATATAGGATTGAGTAATAAAATATATGATTGTCTTTTGTGAAAGCAATCTCTTTGAGACTGCTTCTCAATAGATATGATAAAATAAATAATTCTGCAAATTAATTTTATATCTTATTAAGAATCCTATCCTAAAAGCAATAATCATGTTTGATTAATAAATTATTTCGTTTAATTAAAAAATTTTTATCGCTCAGGGGCTGTGTACTAACTCAAGTTGCTACTTAGTATACGTATGTTGTTGCGATCGAGCGCTTCAGCGCAACAACATACGTATTTGCAGGTAAATGGCAATTTGAGTTACTTCTATAAATTAGACTTACACACAATTCAAATCAACTGAATTTATGCGTAAGCCTCTACCCTTGTAGCAGCGACTGCGCCCCATCAATCCAAATTTCTGTGCCGCTAATATGGCTGGAAGCGTCCGAAGCCAAAAATAGTACCAACTGTGCGACCTGTTCTGAAGTTCCCGGGTCTCCGTCAGTTAACGGTATTTCCCCTTCCGGAAACTCAACGGGTTCTTTAACTTTATCCAGGTTGCGTCGTTGCGTGTTTTCGTCTATATTCGTTTCGATCGCACCCGGACAGATGACATTCACGCGGACACCATGTTCCGCCAGTTCCAACGCCACCATTTTCGTAAATGCAACCTGTGCAGCTTTAGAACATGAATAGGCAGTGGCACCGGTATTGCTAAACATTCTAGTACCGTTAACCGACGAGGTAATAATAACCGA
>NZ_JACJUP010000792.1:0-3400 GCF_014748295.1 Planktothrix sp. FACHB-1355
GATTCTTTTTTCAACGCAGAGGTACGCTAAGGTTAGCGCAGAGGTACGCAGAGGAAAAGAAAAACTTGGCGTTACTTTGCGTTGACCTTTGCGTCCTTTGCGTTTAAAATAGTACCAAGATGCAGTTTGGTGATGCGAGATTACTCTACATTACCTAAATTAACTACTAAAAATGCTGTCATTAGTACCTTACACCTTACCTAATTATGACTACCGTTACGCCAAAAAAATTTACTTTAGATGAATATCACCGTTTGGAGGAACTGGGTTTTTTCAGTCCCGACGAACGAGTTGAACTGATTCGGGGAGAAATTATCCAGATGCCTACTAAAAAAACGCCGCACTCTGTCTGCAATACTCTTTTAGTTCAGGAATTAATTATACTGTTGGGTAGGCGTGCGATCGTGCGCGGACAAGAACCAATTATCCTCCCTGCTGACAGCGAACCTCAACCTGATGTTGTCATTGCAAATAATAGTCCTGACAATTATATATCTTCTCACCCGTATCCGGAGGATGTGTTGCTGGTAATCGAAATTTCTGATTCTACTTTGAGTTACGATCGCACAACAAAATTATCTCTCTACGCCGAAGATGGAATTTATCATTACTGGATATTTAACCTAGTAGATAATTGCTTGGAAATTTATAACGAACCATATCAGGATATGCAAGGCAAGTTCAGTTATCGCCTGAGACGAATTGCCTTGCCGAATGAAACAGTCACCCTTCCAGGATTTCCCGATTTATCTCTTAACTTGTCCTCAGTCTTTCCCAGACAGTCGGACGCATAAAGTTATCGAAAAATTGCGCGATATCATCGCATTTCGCGATCTGAACTTTTGCGAAGATGCTCAAGGAATTCCGGGTAATTTTCTAAACTGTATGGATTATTTAGGTCAAGAAAACCCTCGTTTTGTTACCGCTCGACCATTTTTAGAAAATAAGGATCGATCGTAATATGCTGAAAGAGCTAGATGTAATTACTTTAACCCGCGATCTTGAAGAACACGGATTGAAAAAGGGCGCTAAGGGAGCGATCGTTCATTGTTATGATGATGAACAGGCGTTTGAGATAGAGTTTGTCAGCGATACGGGAGAAACACTAGCTTTATTAACTTTGGAAAGAGCGGATATTCAATTAGAGCGAGAAATAATTAGAGGGCTAGTTTTAGAGCTTCTTGATGCTTTACCCGCCGATTTATTGGCAGAAGTGCGAGATTTTGCTGAATTTTTGCAGCACAAGCGTCAAAGAAAAGTGAGTTAAAGGTTGGTGGGAGTTATTATGAGTACTACCGATTTAAAGAATCTGTACGAAGTTGATGATTATCAATGGCTAGAAGAAACAGTGAAATTGCTAAAAAAGCAGCGATTTGAAGACCTGGATTTAGATAACTTAATTGAGGAGTTAGAGGATTTGGGCAAGGAAAAGAAAAATGCGGTAGCCAGCCTTTTAGAACAGGTTATCCGTCATTTATTATTACTGCAATATTGGACGAGTGAATCTGAGTATAATGCAGTCCATTGGCAAGAAGAAATCTATAATTTCCGAATTCAGTTGAGACGAAGGATTACTACCAATCTCCGTAATTATTTGGAGTCGGAATTGAATTCTATCTATAAAGATGCGTTAGGTTTTGTGAAAATTAAAACCCAAAATTCCGTCAGTTTACCCCCAGAGTGTCCTTACTCGCTTGACCAAATACTTGATATTGAGTGGTTGCCCTCGTTAAGTTAAATCTAAAAACACAATTATGCTAAAATGGTAGCGAACGCTTGTTAAGAAAAAACAGGCGTATATCACGCCACGCGCACGCTACCATTTGGGTAAAAGAAGAGGATAATCTCTGCTGTTATGTTACAGAAACTGCTTACCAAGATGCTTCTTTATACTGCTCCCAACCCAAACAATTTAATAATCAAATCTGATACTTTATTGAATTCTTCTACAAACTTAGCAGCTACTGGTAACACAGAAAACATTGTTTTGAGAGCAGAATTGGCGTCTTGAGCCTGTTTCTTTTTTTCTCCTCCATCGGGATTGTTAACAGCATCTTCAATTAGTTTTACTTGTGCTAAAACTTTCTCTTTTTGGTCTTTAGTCAAGTTTGACTCTGCCTCAATACTCGCTTTAAGTTTGGAAATAGAAGATTCGATTTCAGCCTTATCTTCTTTTGGTAATGCAGATTCTTGTTTATGGTATACGATACTACTTTGATGGACATCCCCACCTGTGAAATTACCTTCAAAGCTTCCTCCGATACTGTTTTGTATTGATTCGTTTCCCATAAATTCCTCCCATTTTGCTTTTTGTCTAGTTGTTTAACGATAAGTTGAAGTAGTGCCAGAAGCGTCTCCTCCAATGTAATTACCCGTAACATTTCCTCCAACTATATTCACTACGTAACCACCTAATTTATTATTTTCCATGTAGTTACACAGGTCTTCAACTACAATTTTTAAACCTCTCACATCCGTAGTCACAAATACTTTCATGTGTCCTGAATTCAAATATAGTCCTAGACCATACCGTTGTGGCTGAGTAATGTTGTATATAACTCCAGCAATCGCTCCTAAAACCAGTAATCCGCCTACTAGGCTAATATTTGGAAGACTGCCGAGAACCAATCCTATGATAAACAAAATAAAAAGCGAGCCCAGAGGGATTTTAATTGTATCCACTTTGGCTATGCCAAAACCTGTGACGTTATGAAATTGAAAAACATTAGAACCAAACTGAACTGTCTTGGCTGTGAGCTTTATTGTCCCACCTTCCAGGATTTCAGTATATCTATCACCGGGGATGATTTGTTTATTTTCAGCCATTGTTACGTTCTGTCAATTTTTCTTAATTAACTTAAAAAGTATTTGCAAAGGTTAGGTTTCGTTACTTAAACGAAGCAGGTCTACACTAGCGTGTGGGTCATTTGGGTTGTCCTCATCCTTGGTTGTACAAGTTTGTTGCCATTCTTAAATATGATAAGCTCGCTGTTATTGTGCAGTAATTTGGCTAACTGCATCAGGAAAAGTCGAATTTTGTCATCTAAATTGTGAGATAATGTCATAAAAAATCAGATAAAATACACCAAAACCAGCAGATACAGTACCTATGGAGCTTAAGGAAATCTTAAGATTTGCCGACGATCTAGTCTTTGCCAAGACGGGAAAACACTTGGACGACCTGCAACAGGCTATCTTAAGGGAAACGTTCCAAGGTCAGAAATATGCCAAAATTGCACAAGAACGGAATTGCAGTGAAGGTTACATTAGGAGTGTTGCTTCTGAACTATGGAAAATTTTTTCAGATGTCTTAAAAGAAGATGTCACAAAAACGAATGTTAAATCCATACTAGAGAGAGCAAGGTTTTATAATTTTTCACAAACTATAGCTAGCGATAAT
>NZ_JACJUP010000793.1:0-3317 GCF_014748295.1 Planktothrix sp. FACHB-1355
CATGTGGGAAGAAGCTATTCGCATTAATCCCCAGTACGCAGAAGCGCACCATAACTTGGGAGTTGCCCTCGCCAGCCAGGTTAAGGTAGAAGAGGCGATCGCTACTTTAAAGCAAGCTAGCGACTTATACAGATCTCAGGGTAAAACGCAAACAGCTGACAAAATCGATGGAGTCTTACGGAATGTAGGAGTCCAATAAAAACGTAGTAACCCAGACGGGCATAGGAATATTCCGAGCTACCGTACTTAGTGTGCTAGAAATAAGAGGTTTATACCACAAGTCTGACGATACTAAGTGCGGTAGAAAAAAATGGACTTACAATCTCCAAAAGCTCGTCTGATTGCTTTTTACCTTCCCCAGTTTCATCCGATTCCAGAAAACGATGAATGGTGGGGTAAAGGATTTACTGAATGGACAAATGTTGCTAAGGCCAAACCATTATATCCCGGTCATTACCAACCACATATTCCAGCAGATTTAGGTTTTTATGACTTGCGCGTACCAGAAACTCGCCAAGCGCAGGCAGAAATGGCGAAAAATTACGGAATAGAAGGTTTTTGTTATTGGCATTATTGGTTTGCCGGCAAGCGTTTGCTTGAAAGGCCATTTAATGAAGTTTTAAAGTCGGGCGAACCAAATTTTCCTTTTTGTTTGGGATGGGCAAATGAAACCTGGAGTGGTATTTGGCACGGTAGTCCCGACAAAATATTAATGGCACAGACATATCCTGGTTTGTCAGACTATGAAGCTCATTTTTATACAGTTTTAGAGGCTTTTTCCGATCCTCGTTACATTAAAATTGATGGCAAGCCACTCTTCATCATTTACCGTCCGAAAAAATTGCCCGAGCCAAAATTGTTTACCGATTATTGGCGAGAATTAGCCATGAAATCCGGTTTAAAAGGTTTATATTTTATGGGCGTTGTTTTTGACCCATCCTGGGTTCCAGAGCTAAATGGCTTTGACGCTTCTATCATTATCAATCCGGATTTTTCCCGTGCTGTTTCGCCCAAATTAATAGCACCGCAATTTTTCCCAAAAAGTACTATTTTTGATAAGTATTACACTAAGATAAATTCTGTGTTGACTAAAAAAATACCTAAAATAAATAGAAAAGTTCCGATAGTTTGTGCTTACGCTGAAGGTATTAAAAATGCTTTTTTGAAACAAGCAGTAACATTTGAACACTATCCTTGTATTTTTCCTAATTGGGATAATACACCCAGGAGTGGTGTAAATGGTGTGGTGTTTCACGATTCTACGCCAGAGTTATTCCGTATTCACCTTAAAGAAGCACTCTCAAAGGTGGAAAATAACGCCAGAGAAAAAAGGATTATCTTCATTAGGTCTTGGAACGAATGGGCAGAAGGTAACTATTTGGAACCAGATAAAAAATTTGGTAAAAGTTATCTAGAAGTGATTAAAGATGAAGTATTGTGAAAATAGAATTTTTAATTTATTTGCCGCCCATTACCAATATCCAATATGAAAACATCTGAGTTACTATCAACGCCAAAAGCTTGGGCAAAAGCTTTCTCCCAACCGGCTAAAGAATTTCCCCTCACTTCCCTGCCACTTCTTTTTGGCAAAATACCAGAAAGTTTGCACGGCACTCTTTATCGCAATGGCCCAGCACGGTTGGCACGAGGAGGCGATCGCGTGGGACACTGGTTTGATGGCGATGGTGCTATCCTCGCCGTCAACTTCAGCGATGGTAAGGCTACAGGCGTCTATCGTTATGTGCGAACAGATGGATATCTAGCGGAATCTCAAGCGGATAGATACCTCTACGGAAACTATGGCATGACCGCACCTGGGCCAATCTGGAATCAATGGTTCAGACCGGTAAAAAATAGCGCTAATACCTCCGTCTTAGCCTTAAGCGATAAGCTGTTAGCACTTTGGGAAGGCGGAAAACCGCACGCTTTAGACTTGCAAACTTTGCAAACTAGGGGATTGGACGATTTATCCGGACTCAGTGGTGAGTTGCCTTATTCTGCACATCCCAAATGGGACGCGCAAACAGGGGAAATTTTTAACTTTGGTATCACTCCCGGAGTTAATTCCAAACTCAATATATATAAGAGCGATCGCACAGGCAAGATTGTGCAAAAGCAGTCAATCACTGTGGATGGAATTCCCCTATTGCATGATTTTGTCATGGCTGGGCAATATCTTGTTTTCTTCGTTCCGCCAGTACGGGTTAACTTACTTCCAGCTGCGATCGGTTTGTACAGCTTCAGCGAAGCAATGCAGTGGAAACCCAAGCTGGGAACCCAAATTTTAGTTTTCGATCGCGAAAATCTATCTTTAGTTAGCCGTGGGGAAACGGAACCTTGGTATCAGTGGCATTTTGCTAACGGTTACGTAGATGCTAACAATTTAGCTGTGATAGATTTTGTCCGTTATCCAGACTTTCAAACAAACCAACGTTTGAAGGAAGTAGCAAGCGGACAAATGCAAACTCCCGCTAAATCAACTTTGTGGCAAGTCCATCTCGACCCCAAAACTGCTAAGGTAAAGACATCTGAGGAATTGTTAGACCGAGATTGCGAATTCCCACTTGTACCGCCATCCCACATCGGCAAAGCTTCGCGCTTTACTTATCTGTCCTTGCAACGGCAAGATGTCGATACTGCTAGAGAAATGTATGGTGCGATCGCACGTTTCGACAATCAAACTAGCACTCTCACAGAAGCCGATCTAGGCGAAAATCGCTATCCTATGGAACCCATTTATGCTCCGGATGCCATCAATTCCGAGCGAGGTTGGATACTGACCGTTGTGTTTGATGGCAACACAAACAGCAGCGAAGTTTGGATATTTGATAGCGAAAGACTGGATGATAAACCTGTGTGCAAACTGGGATTACCCAGCATTGTGCCTATGGGATTTCACGGTACTTGGAAAGCAGCAACAGCTTAAAATATTAGGAATTAAAAATCGTAAGTTGTAGAGAATCGTGACGAGATTTTAATTCTTTACCTTTCCCAACATTTAAGCATCGTTTAGATTGGGCTAGATCGTGAACCGTCCGCTGCCAAGAATTTTTCGGTTAGGCTGATTCTTGACCGCAGCTACTAAATCCTGTGACGAATTGGAATTAGGATTGAAAATTGTGCTTAAGCGTCCGGTGCGGGTTTTTCGGTTGGGTGGATTTTTAACCGCCGCAACTAAATCTTCATTCACATCAAAACTGGTATTGAGATATGTGCTGAAACGTCCGCTACCGCGACTGTCATCATCATCTGGCTTTTTTTCATCTGCTACTAAAGCTTCAGTTATGGCCAAATTATTATTGGGATGTGCATTCAGC
>NZ_JACJUP010000794.1:0-3397 GCF_014748295.1 Planktothrix sp. FACHB-1355
CCAGTAAGCCGGATACTGCTAAACTAATAGAGATTGCACAAACTACACCCTTTTGAAAGATAAATTTACTTTTCACGATCGCGCTTTCTTAAGTTTTTCAGTGAATACTTGATAAACAATCAGGCGAATTTGAGTCGGAAAAGTTCCCTGACAACAAAAAAGCGATCGCTCCTATCCCACTGACGGTATCCAAATACACTTCGCTTGCTGCGTTTGCAAAGACGCAGGCATATCTAATTTTTTCCAAATATTGTAGAGACGTTTCATGAAACGTCTCTACAATACTCAAGGCCCAGCCAATCCAAAATCCTCTCATCCAAAATCCAAAATCGGTTGACTCAGATTTGCAGCTAAATTTACCAGACATCCTGAGCATATTAGTTTTATCCTGAAACAGGTTACTGATGAGTCAAACCTCAAAGCCAACACTACACTTGCTTAAAATTAACCTCATGGATACAACTTTTACCCCCAGCGCCCAGCAAATTACGCAAACCAAACAAAAGATTGACGCTTATATTCAAAGCATTGACGCTAATCCAGAACATCGCTCTGGTGCTTATCCTTACTACCAGTTCCACGCAGAGGGAGAAGCAATTCGGGGTACGGTGTTGATGTTCCACGGCTTCAGTAGCAAACCTCACCAGATGTGGCGCTTGACAGATTACCTGTTCCGCAATGGGTTTAATGTTTATCAGGCAACTTTGGCGGGTCATGCTTTTAGGATACCGGATAAATACTGGCCGCAAGTGGATCTCAAACCAGAAATTGCCAACCCCCTACGGGAAAAGGTGCAGCAAGACCCTGTTTTGCTCAACTTCTTTGCCAATCTGATGGCAGATCCGAGCAATTACGGTCGTCTCGGCGAGTTGGAAAAAAAGGCTTTGGTGGCGAGGTTGGTGAAATTAGAGCCTCGGCTATTAAATATTGTGAAGGCGATCGAGTTAAATGAAGACCCGGATTTCGATCGCTATTTCATTTCTTCCCACATGAATTATCTCCAAAACGCTCGCGATCGTCTGGCAGAATTGGAAGCCATGCCTGGGCCTATCTATACGATCGGATTGTCGGTGGGTGGGTCTGTGGCCCTTGGCTTAGCTGCGGATCGACCCGATCGCATTAAAGGAGTTGTCGCCTACGCACCTCTACTCAAGATTTACGGTGTACAAGAGCGCCAGTACGTGATGTTGGCTGGGCCACTGGATATCAGCGAATCAGGCTGGGACCCTGCGTTGCAGTTTCCTGTAGGTTGTTTAACTGCGGTGGATTGCTTCGGCAGTTTTGTACTCAGCAAGGTGCAAACTTTACAGTCTGTTCCCACTTTTTTGGTTCTCACTGAAAACGAGGATGCGGCTGATATTGAGACTAACCAACAATTTTTTAAAGATATCGGAGGCGAACGCAAAAAACATCGCTTATATGTTTATCCTTCCAGCGATATGGTGCCGCATCCAATGGTAGATCCGACAGAGATCAGTCGGCAAATGAGCAATCGTTTTTGGCAAAGTCTCTATCAGGAAACTTTCCGTTTCTTAACTGCTGGTGAAGTCGATTCTGCCAATATGGCTAATGTCGATCAAAATACGGATTTACCGCAAGTACCGCCAGTTTAGTTTTTGTGTGCGATCGCTCCATATCTGTGAGTGGGCGATCGCTTTCCATATATATAGCCTCAACTTGGGTTATCTATTTGTTCGCTGAACTGATACTGAGCAATGTAGGATGCTAAATCACGGCATAATTTATCATAAGTAACGCAGTGAATATGCTTCGAGTTTACTATTGTTTTTTCCTGACGCCACTCTAATCTTCTTCTTTCTCTAATTTCGATACTTTCATCTCTACCGATGACAAGTAAACCTATATAGTTAATCGTTTTGCTATTAAATCTGTTCTCAAAATCATCGGTTCTCTCTAAATCATTTAATTTCCAAAACCAATCTATAATCTGACTTAACCCACGCTCAAATCTGGGCGACCATTCTGGAGTGCTTCTTCCTGGTTTGCCTAAAAATATGCTGTTTGCTGCCGCTTCTTCAAATTCAACGAAACAATATGATTTATTTACATAATCTCCTACTGCGAGGTCGCAAGCAAAGTCTCCAAATATGTCATATTCAAATGCAATGCGATCGCGTCGAATAATGTTAGGGTTATAACAACTCAAAAACGCAGATAAATGCTGACGTTCTCTAAAAAAGGGTATGATGTCGTCCCTTTCTGATAAACCTCGACGACTTTGGAGTAGTTGTTGCAGATCGGAGATTTGCGAGCGACAAATCCTCACATCAAACTCAAGCGCTGAAAAGCTTTTCATTTAAGTTATACATTTTGTTTTTTTCGGCGAAACATATATTCTATCGTCTCCCGCCTAAAAATATGTGAAATTTCTATTTTATTCTCAGCGGTTACTTCAAAAATGATTCGGAGACTTGCATCTACCTGAAGTAGATAAAGCTGTTCGTCTTCCTGAAGCTTTTTGATATTTGACGCCAGAGGTTGAGCGATCGAAAAATTTTCCAGAGAATCGATCGACTTCAAAACGTTTGCTCTTTCTTCCTCGGAGAGTACATCGAGTCCAGGAAGCACGCTGCTATCAATTTTGATTCTACTTTGGTTAACTGTCATAAAAATACCAAACTAGACTTAGTAAGTTGCCCGAAAAAACGCTGTATATTGTCGGTTGCGTCATACTTTTGTGATAGCTCGATCGCATGAGTTTTTCTGTCTCTGACGCACCCGACTTTATGTACTATTTTAACGTATTTTACTCAAATTCTACTTGATTCCCCACACTTCGATCGTTTTATCCTGTGCAGCACTATACAAAGTTTGTCCATCCGCACTAAAGGCGAGGCAAGTCACATACTTATCGTTTCCTGTCAAAGTGTGGAGATTTTCTGCGGTTTTTATATCCCAAAATTTGATACTCTTGTCATAAGCACCGCTACTCACCAAAATTTGACCGTCTGGGCTAAAGTTTAGGCAATTTGCCCAGCCTGAATCTAGCTCTAAAATGCGGATTATTTCCCCTGTTTCCAGATGCAAAAGTCTAATTTTATTATCCCAAGATGCAGCGGCGATAATTTCTCCGTTTGGACTGGTGGCAATGGATAAACCACCCATTAAAGGGATTTTGAAAGTGCGCGGTTTATCTCTATTTCGCAGATTCCATAATTTAACAGTGCCATCTGCACCGCCACTGATGAGAATTTGTCCATCTGGGCTATAGGAAAGGTAAAACACCGTTCCTGTGTGCGTTCCCCAAACGAGAGAATTACTAATATTATAAATTAGTTTACCAGTATTTAAATCCCAAATTTTGATCGTTTTATCCTGACTGCCAGTGGCAAGATTTTGGCCATCGGGGCTAATTGCGATCGCACCAGATCGGAAG